>NZ_JAVRCP020000009.1:0-186196 GCF_034530675.2 Nostoc sp. DedVER02 | reverse complement strand
CGTGTAGGGCAACGAATGGCCACAAGGCCGCTACTCCACATTCAGTGATAGACGTCCCTTGGGCTTCTGGCCCCCACAACAGCAATAGGGAGTGTCCCATGCTGTCGGCGGGAGTAGATACTGCCACTGTTAGAAAGTTAGCACCCTCTAGGTAGGAGGAGGCTAATCCGTGGGTGTACCAAGAGGTGACGAAGGTGGTGCCGGTCAGCCAACCGCCTAGTGCTAGGAAGGCGCAGGGGAACAATAGTATCCCTGACCAACCTACGAATACGAAGCGATCGCGCTTGAGCCAGTCGTCTAGAACGTCAAACCACCCTCTACTGGGCGCACGTCCAACTGCGATGGTCATTACAGCAAATCTCCAAATGTTTATAAGTACAGGTTGTATCTGTATTATAGACGGCTATATAAAAGCCTTCTATAAGCAGAAAGTTAACCGGGTTGTTAACCAAGTTTACAATTTTTTACACACCTTTAATCATATTAGGTGTAAATCGCTAATTTTTCTAGGGGTTTTGTCATAAAAATTTATTTTTGCTCCAGCAGATGAGGTGAAATTAAATAGCAGAGGGGGCATAGAAAAATAACCAATGCCCAATGCCCAATGCAATGCCCATTTCCCTAGAATCATTCAGCTGACGCTAAAATGAGTCCACAGTTAAATTTGATTATTGCTAAATGTTTACCATCGATTTAAGCATCAGAAACACTGCTTTCCCTATTTCGGTACAACGTAAGTCAGCAGAGGATGCTGAGGCTGTCTATCAGCTAATTTTGGCAGCCATCCGTTCTGGAAATCCTGACATTGTGGAACTCAAGTGCGAGGGCAAGACAGAGAAAAAAATTGCTGTCCGCGCTAGTGAAATTTCTGGGGTGCAGATTGTTCAGAAAGATGGTACAACCCCTGGCGGTGGCAGACCACCTGGATTTTTCGCTGTAGCTGCTGAGTAACCAAGGTTGACAAATGGCTCAAGTGGGCATTGAGGTCAAAGATTTAAATTTCAGTTGGCCGAATGGAGAGAAAGTTATCAAATCTTGCTCTTTAGAAGTACCCAAGGGTGAGTTTTGGATGCTCTTGGGCACAAATGGCAGCGGAAAATCAACGTTACTTAGACTGCTGGCGGGGCTGTTGGCTGCTGAATCTGGCGAAATTCGGGTTTTGCACCCCGTTGGCTTTGTTTTCCAAAATCCAGATCATCAACTGGTAATGCCAACGGTTGGTGCTGATGTGGCTTTTGGATTGGTGGAAGAAAAGTTGCCACCTGCTGCCACTAGGGCCAGGGTTGAAGAGGCGCTTGGAGCGGTGAATTTGCTTACCTTCCAACGACGACCTATTTATGCACTCTCTGGGGGACAGAAACAACGAGTGGCGATCGCAGGTGCGATCGCCCGTCGCTGTGAAGTCTTATTATTAGATGAACCTACTGCCTTACTAGATCCAGATAGCCAGTTGGATTTAGTTGCTAGTGTCCGTCGGCTTGTAAAAAGTAGAGGGATTACAGCGCTGTGGGTAACACATCGATTAGACGAGTTAAATTACTGTGACGGCGCTTTTTTGTTAGAAAAAGGCTCTCTGGTAGATAGAGGTGAAGCCCAACGCCTCAAACAACGTCTGATGGAGGTACACAGTGAAGCCTCTTAATTTAGTGCTGAGTTCTGAGTGCTGAGTGCTGAGTCTTGTAAAAAGTACTTAGAATTTTAGTTCTCAGTATATGTTCTGCTCTTTATTGAGTGTTTTTTTCTCAGCACTCTCTATTTTCACCATTACTTAAAAAAACTGTAACGCGCCTTTTAAACAAAGGCGCGTTTTCAATTGGTACATCCATAATTTATACCAACTTAAAAAGCATTGCGACAGATGAAATCATAGAACCCTTGAAGAGAAAGAATTCTCGATTCAAAATCAAAACGCTATTAGGTTGTAGTTTTATAAGGCTAGCGTATTTTTTATCCTGTGTAGCATAGTGTTACAGACAATGCATCAATTATTATAAAACTTATGAATGAATTTTGTTAACTCTAGAAAATTGTGATTAAAAACCATGCCCCGTTCCTTACTCCAAGCCGTTTTATTGGTGGACGGCTACAATATAATAGGCGCTTGGCCTTGCCTTAAAAAAACGCGCGATAGTGTTGGATTAGAGGCCGCACGGGGCGAACTTGTAGAAGCGATGACTGGTTATAGTGCGTTTCAAGGTTATGCAACTCAGATAGTTTTTGATGCCCAATATCAGAATTGCTCTAGTAATAAAGAAATAATTACTGAGCTTTTATCTGTTTATTACACTGATTTTGGGCAAACAGCAGATACTTATATTGAAAAATCCTGTGCTTCTTTTCGCCATCAAATAGCTCAATCTTTAATTTCTCGTGTGATTGTTGCTACATCAGATCGGGCACAACAGCTGATGATACAAGGGTATGGAGCTGAATGGTTGTCAGCGCAACAACTCTGTGGGGAAGTGGAAGCTACCGTCTGTCGGATGCGACAGAAGTATCATACGCGCAAACAATCTAAGAGTAGGTTTTTAGCTAATGCCATCGATGCTAAGGCACGGCAGCGTCTGGCTGAATTACGAATGGGATTACAGTAGATATCTAAATCTATATTTAAGAGTCTCTGCTTAAGTCTCTGAATGGATTTTGGCTGTAAAAATTATCTAAATTTAAGCATCTAAAAAATATTGGCGAAAGTACTTGCCAAATCCTGTTTTTAGCCGTAAGATTATAAATCGTGAGTGGTCCTCAGTAGCTCAGTGGTAGAGCGATCGACTGTTAATCGATTGGTCGCTGGTTCGAATCCGGCCTGGGGAGTTTAAAAATTTTGGAAGTATAGGTTATTAACCATAATCTATCGCTTTTCATTAGTAAATGATTAATATAATTGCACTTTTGTCAATAGAGTGCATTAAAAGAGGCGGAATCCAGCTTTGAGGCTGGCTTTCGCACCACTTGATAAAATGAATGTAATCAAGGATTACGAATTTTGGCTTTAGGAACTAGCGTTTCTGCTCTTGGAGGGGATGTTAAGACCATAGTCATCAGAACGTAAAAAATCTATAACGATTGAGTCAGTCCCCATTGAATTGGGAAGTCTACACTATACCGTAATGTTCAGTATAGGTAGTTCACTTAATCTTCATGATATGAACATCGAAATAAACTCCAGAATACCTGTTGCTTTAACTATTGCTGGTTCAGATAGTGGTGGCGGTGCAGGAATTCAAGCTGATTTACGTACCTTTGCTTTTCATTGTGTCCACGGTACTAGCGCCATAACCTGCGTCACGGCACAAAATACTCTAGGAGTGAAAAGAGTCGATGCTATGGCAACAGAGGCTGTCATGGCGCAAATTCAGGCAGTTGTTGAGGATATTGGCGTACAAGCTGCCAAAACAGGTATGTTGCTCAATCAGGAAATTATTTTTGCTGTTGCCCAGCAGGTGGAAGCTTTACAAATTGAGAATCTAGTAGTTGATCCAGTAATGGTGTCACGTACAGGGGCACAATTGATTGATGATGATGCTGTAAAGACTCTATGCGATGCTCTAATTCCCAAGGCAGTTATCATTACGCCAAATCGCTACGAAGCCCAGATTCTGAGCGGTTTACAAATTAATTCCTTGGAGGATATGCAAGCTGCTGCTGAAATTATTCACAAGACTTTACAGACGAAGGCTGTTTTAGTTAAGGGCGGTGGTATGCAGGGAGATTTACGTGGCGTTGATATCTGGTTTGATGGAGACAAGTTGGAAGTTGTGACTACAAAGCAAGTAAAGACAAAAAATACTCATGGTACTGGTTGTACACTATCAGCTGCGATCGCTGCTAATCTGGCTAAGGGAAATGACTTGTGGCCAGCAGTGCAACAGGCAAAGGAGTATGTGACTACAGCACTCACTTACTCCCTAGATATTGGCAAAGGGCAAGGCCCTGTAGGACACTTTTTCCCAATTGTGGGGACTAGGAACTCGGGACTGGGGACTGGGGACTAGTACCGCAAGGCGGAATTCAAAATTCAAAATTCAAAATTAATACAGCGTAAGCGTTTTCTTGATTTTGAATGGGTTGTTTATTTACGCCGTGTTGCACTAGGAAGATTATCTGATGCCCAATGTCCAAATAATAAATCTTTGCCCTTTCGGAATTTTTCTATTATTCTTGGGCATAGTTTCAGGGCTGACTATCTCTGTTAGCATCTCTGTACAATCTACTTACCTTGATTTTAATACCAAGCCCCGATGCGAACAACCATAGGTTCTGTTCACAGGAATTCGCCAATACCGACTACTCAAGCCTACCCTCCCTCTGTACCACTATCTGTATACAGGGAATTGTCAACAGAGTTGCAAGCAGCACAGGCGAGGCTAAATGCACTCACTACTCAGAATCAGCAACTAACACAAGAAAATCAACTATTACGCCAAGAAATTATCAAAGTTGTTGAGTCTTTTTCTCATTTGCAAAATTTTGCGGATTCCCATACTACGCCTAATTATCACCAAACTGCTCAAGCTTCTAGCGGCGTGAAAAGCGCTGCCAACCAGCCAGGAACTCAAGCACCTCCACGTCAGCAGGTTGCTCATCCGCAGTCACCTGTTGCCCCCAAAGCCCCGTCCGAAAAAAGCCGCCGCCAAAACTTTTCTACACCTGTAATGGAAATGAATTTCCCGATACAACAACCAGTTTTTATAGAAGAGCAACAAGTAAGTTATTATTCCACTACTCAGCCAGATGCCAAGGGAATCAATGGCTGGTGGTTAATTATCACCATCTTGTTAATCATGCTTACTGCCTTTAGTGCTGGATATTTCGTTGTACGTCCCTTGTTTGAACATCAGAAACGTTAGTTTAACACTCCCACGGTCAGCAGCAGTAGGGTATCGGTCTAACACGTAATTTCTATGCAATCACTCTCTAAAGATCTAAAGATATCTGCTAAATAGGGAATTTTATCTATTTTTAGGTTATAAAAGCTACAAAAAATACTAGCTTGCCAGCAAATTGTTTATATTAGAACCTCAAAGATTATCCAATCAATAAATCCTTGCTGGTTCTCATATCTCAAACATCAGGCAAAGAATCTACACCTGAAAAAAGTGGTAATTATTACATATCTTTTAGGAAAAGCACTGCTAGTTACAGCTTCAGACAGTGGATCTGGTTAGATATATAAACAAAGCTAGTAGAAGTCAGGAGTCAAGAAGATGAAAAAAGTAGAAGCTATTATCCGTCCATTTAAGCTAGATGAGGTAAAAATTGCTTTGGTTAATGCTGGTATTGTCGGTATGACTGTTTCTGAGGTTCGAGGGTTCGGACGGCAAAAAGGCCAAACTGAACGGTATCGCGGTTCTGAGTACACTGTCGAGTTTCTGCAAAAACTCAAAGTGGAAATCGTCGTTGATGACAATCAGGTTGATATGGTAGTAGACAAAATTATTGCTGCTGCCCGCACTGGTGAAATCGGCGATGGTAAAATTTTCATCTCGCCTGTTGAGCAAGTGATTCGGATTCGTACTGGCGAAAAGAACACAGAAGCGGTTTAAAAAAGTTATGAGTTGAGACGCGATTAATCGCGTCTGTACAGGAGTTATGAGTTATGAGTCAGGACTAATGAATGAAGATTTAGCAGAATTTATAACTCCTAACTCCTAACTCCTAATTCTCTCTAGTTGCGGAAGTAAAGCTTTAAAAGCCTTGCCTCGATGACTTATTGACCCCTTTAATTCGCGTGTCATCTCAGCAAAGGTCAATTGCAATTCTCGGACATAAAAAATTGGATCGTACCCGAAACCACCATCACCACGAGGTGCGTGAAGAATTTCACCACAACAAATACCTTCAGATTGTAATACGATCGCACCATCAGGACGAGCGATCGCTACTGCACAAACAAACTGAGCTTGTCGATTGACTTCGTTACCTAATTCTTTCAATAGCCTAGCAATGCGTTCTGAGTCGGTTTTGGCGTAACGTGCAGAATATACCCCTGGTGCGCCATTTAGGGCATCTACTTGCAAGCCGGAATCATCAGCAATTGCCCAATTTCCTGTAGCTTTAGCAATTTGCGATGCTTTCAGACAAGCGTTAGCGGCAAAAGTTTCGCCCGTCTCTTCAATTTCCAATTCTTCAGGTTTAAGGGTTAATTCCCAACCAGAATTTTCCAGGTAAGCTTGCATTTCCCTCAACTTACCTGGATTTCCTGTAGCCACTACAAGTAATTTAGTCATTTGTCATTAGTCATTGGTCATGGGTAATTAGTCATTGGTCATTTACCAAGGACAAGGGACAAATGACTAATGACTAATAATGAATTTTACCCCGCCCAATGTTTCGCCCAAGCAAGAGTTTGATGCACTTGCTCAATTGTTGAGGCTTCGCAGTAAAGGCGTAAAACTGGTTCAGTACCGCTAAACCGAATCATTAACCAACTTTTATCCGCGAGGCGATATTTGTAGCCGTCAATTGTTTGACAGTCAATCACTGCTTTACCTGCAATTTCCGTTAAGGGTTCGGTTTGCAGTTGTTGCAAAAGACGCGATCGCACTTCCATACTTGCTAAGGGTAAATCAATGCGATCGTAAGCTGAGGTAAATCCTGTTTGTTTTTGCAAGTAGCGATTATACTCACCTAAATCCAAACCAGAGTCAACGATCGCCTCTAGGACATACAATGCTGACAGCAGCGCATCGCGTTCGGGAATATGGCTACCATAGCCGATTCCTCCTGACTCTTCACCACCGAGCAACACTTTTGCTACCAACATTCTGTCAGCTATGTATTTATAACCAACTGCTGTCTCAAAGACTGAGAGGTTATGTAATGCTGCTACAAGGGGCATTAAGTCTGAACCGCTAACGGTTTTGACTATTTCCCCAGTAAAGCCACGCCGCAGAGTTAAGTGGTCGATTAATATTGGTATTAATACTTGGGAGCTTAGGAAATTTGCTTCTCCATCTACTGCTGCAATGCGATCGCAGTCTCCATCAAATACCAACCCCACCGTTAAACCTGATTTATCGGTTTCTTTGTGAGTCTTGATGACTTCAAATAGCTTTGAAAGGTATTTAGGCAAGGGTTCCGGCGCACCGCCACCAAATAGGGGATCGCGATCGCTATTGATTTCTTTGACTTGATTTCCTAGTAGTCTCGCTAATCCGCCAGCAGCCGCGCCATGCATGACATCGGCAAATAACGTTAATTTGCCAGATGCGATCGCATCTCGAAGTTTGGCAATATCAACTTTACCTTCTAGAGCTTGGGTATAACTAGGCCAAGGATCGAACTTCTCTTGCTTACCTGGGGTAGCTGCTAATGGTACTCCCACGGACAACTGATCTTCTATATCTTTTGTGACTTCTGGCGGTACCGACCCACCAAAATAACCCTTGACTTTTAAACCCAAATATTTACCAGGATTATGGCTGGCTGTAATTACCAGTGCCCCTAAAGCATTGAGTTGTTTTGCAGCCCAACTATAAGCTGGAGTTGGGGCAAAGGTTTCGCTCAGTAGCACATCAAAGCCGACAGCACTGACAGTATCAGCAACAGCACGAGCAAAGTCTTCGGCCATGAATCGGCGATCGTAACCGACAATTATTGTCCGGCTACCAACCGTAGAAAAATACGTATCATATAATACTTTTGCGGCAACTGGCGCGACCAGGGCTAGGCGTTCAAAGGTGAACTCGTCACCAATAATGCCCCGCCAGCCGTCTGTACCAAACTTGATTGAGTTAGCTACAACTGGCATCTAGGTATCCTAACTGTCTACTTGAGGATTCTAGCATTTATACAGTGTGCAGAGTAAAAAAAGAATCTAGTAATAATATGTACTAATAATATTCAGCACAAAAGTTAGCCGATTTGTGTATTGCAGAGGTGCGATCGGGTTTATTTCTTTTATTAGTTGATGCAAAAGGCAGATTATGAACGGTAAACAATTGCTTAGACGTTACGCTGCTGGAGAGAGAGATTTTAGCGGAGTCGATCTCAAAGGAGCTAATCTTAGTGAAATCAGTGTTAATTTTGTAAAAAGTATTTTATGGATATCA
Organism: Nostoc sp. DedVER02; assembly: GCF_034530675.2. Taxonomy (NCBI): domain Bacteria; kingdom Bacillati; phylum Cyanobacteriota; class Cyanophyceae; order Nostocales; family Nostocaceae; genus Nostoc; species Nostoc sp. DedVER02. The sequence continues at coordinate 178,142 of NZ_JAVRCP020000009.1, read as the reverse complement.
CTTTCTATAACTTGAATAGACGCGATCGCATTTCTAAAAAATATAAACATTAATAATCCTTAATAGTTAATACTATTAAGGATTGTTAACATGAGCAAAAACTGCTCACAAACCTGATTGTTCCTTAAAAATCATCGAGAAACTGACTAAGGCGACTGATTACGGGGTCAACCTCTTGAGGAGGGGTAGCAACAGTATAAGAAGTATTATTTACTACTTCTAATTGAGTTGGAGACGGAACAAACGAGCGATCGTTGACTATGAGCGCCAGTTGTGCAACTTGTTGAGAAAGTTGCAGTAAATGGTGTTCCATCGTCTCCAAACGATTAGATCCCTTGGCAAAAAAACGTTCCTCAAGTCCAGCCACTTGACGTTGCAGTTCACCGATTTGTTGTTCAACCGGTGTTGTTGCTGCTGTTTGTGGAGCAGGTTGTACAGATTCCGGTACACATAAAGATTGCCACAAGGCTTCTTTACAGAGGTCGCTGAAAGTCTTGTCTGGTTGTTTTTCCAAATAACTTTCTACTTGTGCTAACAAGCTTTCATCAGCAAGCTCTGGGTTGAACGTGACGGATTTAACTACCTTTTTTGACCATTGGAACATCAGCTTTATGCCCTAGCAGCGCGATTGGAGGATAATTGTGCCTCTCCATAAATATACTGCCCCAAAGCATTCGCCTGCCTAGAAGGTGCTGCTAAATGAGCATTAATCTTTGCTTCTTTGAGTAGACGTTGAACGTCGTCCCAGAAGAACTCACCACCCCCGCCAGTGAGAATCACATCGGTGACGCGTTCTGGCAACCAGGCTAGCACACGGCTACAGATTTCGCGTGAAAACATCTCTGTAAGGTTAGGAAGAAAATCGTCTAGGTTGGTGGGCTTGCTAGCGCCTTTAGGACGGTAAAAGCGTTCACCTCTGGGTTTGTTCACAGCGGAAATCAGAGCTAGAGATTGACTATCTGCTCCCTCGATTTCGGCGGACACCAATTCATAAAACTTATTCATCCCAAAGTCTTCGCTCTTAGAAGCACCTCTGGCAAAACGGAAGTTATCTACCATCAAAAGATCGACGGTTTGATGTCCAATATCAACGATCGCCACCGATATTTTTGTAAAATCGGGACTACCAGGGCTTTTCTTCGGTTGAGCTTCAGACCATAGCAAACTGCCGTAGCCTTCTGGCATTACCCATACCTTACTTACATTCAACGATATAGATTCGCCTCGGAAGTTCAACACATGAGGCCCACCTACTTGGCTAATCAACTGGGCTTTTTCCTTTTCAAATTGCTCTAAAGAAAGAAAAGGCAGACCAAGTACAACTGAGATATCGTCTCTCAACTTGAAGTAGCCAGCACTTGCTAACACCTTTACCAGTGCAGCCTCTACCTTCGATTGGCCAACTCCTAGATTGGCCCCAAAATCTGCTGCTAGTTGACCAACAGCGTATCCATTTCCTTGATACTCCAGCCACAAATCCATTAAGGGGTCAGTAGCTCTGGCTTCAAAAACACCACCGCGTACTTGTTCTATCGACATCTGCTTGACGTTAGCAGGTACGAATACCACACTACCAGGTTCACGACTCACACAAGTTTTTGTGGAAGTTCTACCTAAATCAACACTGAGAATAGTTTTACCGGAACCACCGCCTGGCTTTGTACCGGTGGTAGGAGGATTATTATTAACAGCATTTATGGGAGTTGTCGATGCTAACGGCTGCCTATTCATGGGTATAGCAGCACTATTCATCGGGTTAGCGGCGGAAGGTTGGTCTGTCATGAAAGCTCCTAGTTCAAACTTAACTGTAAAAAGTTGTCATGCTCATCTTACAAAAATGCGAGCAACCAGAAATTCTAGGTTGCGTCAAGTGTAGCTAGAAATACGCCAAAAATTAATTCGGGCCATATCTCCGATAAGCTCATGCCAACGCACATCTAGTATTATTTGGCATAGTGTAGGCGAATTTTGGCCAGATGTAACCCCTGCTTTTACTGCTTTCAAACCAAAAGCGTCCGTGTTTCATCTTCTAGTACGTCTTAACTGGCGCTTAAATATCCAAAAAACAAATGCTAGAACCAAACCCCCAAGTACGATTTTGGATACAGGAGCAAGGTACTTATCCACAAGTTCATACTGACTACCCAAGGCGTATCCTGAGTATGTTAGCAAACCCACCCAAGCCGCGCTACCTAATGTTGTGTAAAACAAGAATGGTAGCAAGGGCATATTGCTGATCCCTGCGGGAACAGAAATCAAGGTGCGAATTCCTGGTACAAGACGACCAATTAATACTGCTTTTCTACCTTGCCGATCAAACCACTCTTTGGCCTTGGTGATATCTTTACTGGATATAGCCAGCCATTTGCCATACTTGTCAGCCCAAGTTTTTAAACGAGCTTCACCCAAAAACTTACCCGGATAATACCAAATAAGTGCGCCCAATGTAGAACCTAAAAGTCCTGCGAAAAACACACCAATGATATTTAGTTTTGCTCCTCCTGGTTGATATGGACTGGCTGTAAATCCAGCCAGTGGCATAATCAATTCTGAAGGAATTGGGGGAAAAAGGTTCTCCAGGAACATTAGCAGGGCAATTCCCCAATAGCCAAAATAGTTGATAGTATTAGTTATCCATTCAAGCATTGAGTCAATTCCTGAAATTACTGCACTAGTCTTGTTACTAAGATTTAGCCTTAGCTTTTTTAAAAGGTAATTATCCCAGCTTGTTAAAGTCCAAGCAACTTGGCTGCACTAATTGGCATCGTAACTGAAAGAATAGAGTAAAACGAGTGGAAGCTAGGGGTCTGTTTCATTAATTTCGAGGGTTAGAAAAGTTCGTAAGGTAGGAGGCAGAAAATAAAAACTCTTCATATCTGATTTTGAGTCCTGCCTTTTGTATCTCATTTACTTGCAAGTTGCTACAAGTCGCTCTAAGTCTTGAAATTGAGTGATAAATCGCTCGCTACGAACCTGACAAAATTCATGAAACAAGCCACTAAGTTTTATTTTCTAATTTTTTAGATCCCCCTTAGTAAGTTTTGTAAAAGACTAAGGGGGATCTAAAGACTTGATGGCAAATTTAAAAATATATTCTAGGGTTTTCTTCTGAAATTAAGATTGTGGGTGAGAGGATAGAGAAAATTTCCCCCTGTCCCCTCTTGCTCCCTTATTTTCCTTTGCCCTCTTCTTCTAGGCTGTCGGGGTTAGTGATTGTACCCTTGGTTCCGATTGCCAGTCTAATGGATTCCAAACTCGATCTTCCAGCGCCATCTGTTCAATTAAACTTGCCAGTCTCAGGGCTTTAAGAGCTTGTTCGCCACCTACTGACGGTTGATTGCCACCGTGTACGCAGTTGACAAAATGTTCTAATTCTGCACTTAGTGGTTGAATATTGCTGGTATAGACTTTTTCAATTACACCATCTTGTCTGTAAAGGACTTGTCGGTGGTCGGTGAGAGAATTGGCAGTCGTTTGTCGGTGAATCAAAATTTCATTCTTGAGAAAATCTGCTTCAGTAAATGAATTTTTGCAGTGGGCAACAATCCGACGAATTTTGCGGTGGGTGACTTTACTGGCGGTTAGAGTAGCAACAATACCATTGGCAAACCCCAATGTAGCGGTTACATAATCTAAATAACCAGAGTCTAAGGAGCGAGTCCCGCTAGCAGTCAATTTTGTTACAGGAGAAGCCGCTAGTTCCAAAAGTAGGTCAATGTCATGGATCATTAAATCCAGCACAACCGAAACATCATTTGCTCGATCTGAGTAAGGACTCATTCTGTGGGCTTCTAGCGCCAGCAATTCCTCGGTTTTCAGAACTTGGCTTAGTTCTTTAAAAGCTGGGTTAAAACGCTCAATATGTCCTACTTGCAGGATACATCCAGACTCAGCTGCGGCATTTACTAAAGACTCTGCCTCAGAAATACTGGCTGCGATCGGTTTTTCAATCAAAACATGAATTCCCGCTAGCAGACAGTTGATGCCCACGGCATAGTGCAGACGGGTGGGAACAGCTACACAAACTGCTTCCACAAGGGGTAGCAGGTCACAGTAATCTTCAAAAAAACGCACCTTGTAGTTGCTGGCAGTTTCTAATCCTCGTTCGACGTTAATATCTGCCACTCCGACCAGTTCAACATCTTTCATTGAACTCAGCACGCGAGCGTGGTGTTGTCCCATGTTACCCACTCCAATCACGCCTATGCGGATCGGTCGTGGCTGGTTGCGCTGTGTATATAGATTCGGTTCTGCCACTGACATGCTATCTTGCACTATTATTCTCTCCTCAACCACCAAATATAGAGACGCTACGGCCGTTGGCGTTTATACTCGAAAGCCAGTTACGATCCGTCTAAAACCATCCAGATGGTAACATAGAGCCTATGTTTATGAAGAATTTCAAAGTTTGCGATCGGTTCCCGTAATCTAAATATCTTTTGTATAGATAGTTCGGGTTTCCTTTGCCTTTGATACTTCCTACCAAAAATATATGTCTTTTTATGAACTTTAAAACATTCAGTAAGACTTAAGTGTATTTTCTCCTTGGCATTGCCTTCTGGCATCTGGTTGAGGTGTGATCTGGTGATTTTAAATTTAAAATTTGCAACTGAGATGAAAGCTGTAATTCTGTTATCTGGGGGATTGGACTCTTCTACAATTCTGTATCAAGCTAAGGCTGATGGCTGTGAATGTCATGGGATCTCCTTTGATTACCAGCAACGACATCGAAGAGAGTTACAGTCAGCCCTTAAGGTTGCTCAAAAGGCTGCGATCGCAAAACATCAGGTAGTGAATTTTGATCTACGACAATGGGGCGGTTCGGCACTTACCGATGACGCGATTGATCTACCCCAGGAGCGATCGCTCGATGAAATGTCTCAAAATATTCCTGTTACTTATGTTCCGGCTCGTAATACCATCTTTTTAAGCTTTGCTCTTGGTTACGCCGAAGCGATCGCCGCAGAGCGTGTCTATATCGGTGTCAATGCCTTAGATTACTCAGGATATCCTGACTGTCGCCCCGACTATATTCAGGCAATGCAGGAAGTTTTTCGCCTCGGAACTAAACAAGGGCGTGAGGGACAGCCAATTAAGATTGTTGCACCCTTAATCAATCTGAAAAAAACCGAAATCATCCAACTGGGGAATCAATTAGGAGTTCCTTGGGAGCTAACTTGGTCTTGCTATGCTGGTGGAGATGTCGCCTGCGGCGTGTGTGATTCTTGTCGCTTGCGGTTGGCTGCTTTTGCCGACTTGGGACTCGTTGATCCACTGACCTATGCTTCTTGAGTTAGGAGTTAGGAGTTAAAATTCATCAGCTTTTCGCCATTTAACTTTTATAATTATGGCGGGCAAGATGTCCACCCCATAACAAGACTTGTCGGTTAAAGGGAAAGGGGAAAGGGAAAGAAAAAACCTTTAACCTTTTCCCCAAATCAAATTCCGAGTTAAAAATGCACAAAGCGAGCAGTATTACACCCCATAAGAGTTTGATTTAATTCAATTATGTAACTTAGATGTTTTTCAGCTAAACTCCTAACTCTCAACTCCTAACTCTTGCAACCGTCGCAGTTGAATTTGATGCAGGCGTGGCCCAACAACTGATACCACTGTGAATTCAAGATTTTCATAACAGAAAATTTCGCCTTTTACAGGAATTTTCTGTAACTGATACAGCAAAAAGCCCCCTAGCGTTTGGTATTCTCTAGTCAGGGGTAAATTGAGATGCAAAACCTCATTGAGGTCTTCGAGGTTAATTTGTGCTTGCACTAGAAATTTTTGCTCATCTAACATCTGAATCAGTAAGTCGTCGCTGCTTTCAGGAACGCTTGCGTCGCCGATGATTTCGGCAATGACATCTTTGATAGTCACGAGTCCCACAGTACCGCCGAATTCATTTACTACCATGACCATAGCAGGCTTCTCTTGCTGCATCATGGGCAACAGTTCACTCAAGGGCGTGTGTTCGGGAACAAACCGGGCGGGACGCATCCAAGGTTGGATTTGTGTCTCTAAACTTAGGTTTCCGACAGCCAAAGGTTGTGCCAAATCTTTAAAATAAATAATGCCGCGAACATCGTCTAAAGATTCACCAATCACGGGGTAGCGTGAGTAACCAGTAGCAGCCATTTCTCTAAGTAATGTCTGGAAGGTAGCATCTTTTGGCAGCGTGATAATACTGGTACGGGGGATCATCACATCTTGGGCCATGACATCCCCAAACTCAAAGACATTATTGAGCAGTTCTCGTTCTGCACGCTGTAAACCCGTAGATCCCCATTCTGTAGAGATAATCAGTTGCAATTCTTCGGGAGTCACAGGCGGCCTCCAGCCTTGTCCTGTGTATTGGATACCAAAAATCCGCAATAAAAAACGAGTTGATTGGTTAAGAATCCAGATGAAGGGGCCAAAAAAACGCACGATCGCCTTTACTGAAGGGCCCAAAAACCGAGCTAGCTGTTCTGAGTACAGCATAGCTAAGGATTTGGGACATAATTCTCCGATGACAATTTGCAAATAGGCGATTAAGAAAAAGGCAATGGGAATTGATAGGGAATGAGCCAGGAAGTTAGTCATCCCACTGGGTAAAGGCCAGGATTTTAACCATGTATTTACCAGTACGACAATCGTACTTTCTCCAATCCATCCCAGCGCCAAACTAGAAAGGGTAATGCCTAACTGGGTGGTAGATAGTAGTCTGTCAATACTACGTTGTAGCATTTCGACTGCGATCGCTGGAATATCCCCTGCCTTAACTAGCTGGTGAATACGCGATCGCCGCACACTCACCATCGAAAATTCTGCCGTCACAAAAAAGGCATTTATGGCAATCAGTAGTAGCACTGACAACAACCGCAGGGTCACGTCCGTCCAAATTAAACCAGGAAAACTACTCACCACCAAAGCTCGTGTAAAACTCACGCCCTCCATTTAGGAGAATGGGCAAGAAGCAAGCGGTCAGGAAGTAGGGAGTAGGGAGGGGGCAGGGGGCAGGGAGCAGGGGGACAAGGGGGAATTACTGAATAAGTCTCTCTCTTGTCTCCCCCCTCTTCCTTGTCTACCTTGTCTCTTCTTCATGCCCAATTCCCAATTCCCCAATTCCCAATTCCCCAATTCCCAATTCCCCAATTCACCAATTCCCAATTCCCAATCTATCTTTCTACAGGAATATCCGATGCCTCTAACTTCAATTTTTGAGCTGGATAATCAGTAAGAGCAAGTGATATTTTTTTAACATCATCAAGTAAAGCTGTGGGAATGCTCACTGTACCTGAAAATGCTGGCCCATTTACTGGCAATTCTGTTGGTAAACCTTCTGTACTAGCACTCAGAGTTCGTCCTTTGTCATCGGTAACATCTAAAAAGCTATACAGGAAGCGCACAGAATCCTTACCTTTGTTCTGCATTTTCACTTTCAGTAGCAAATCACCACCAGAGTAGTGGGCAGATTGCACAGTCATGGTTACACCTTCGCTTTGGGCAGTAACTGGAAAACCTGGCAGAGGTTTTTCTTCAACCACTTCTGGGGGTTTCTCCTCTGGTTTCTGCTTGCTGGTATTGGTTTCTTCGTCATCTTCTTCTAGCTTTTCTGATTTAGCAGCCTTGGTCTTACCATCAATTCGCGCCTTGACGACTTTGAGAATCTCTTCTTCTTTTAATAGCACTAGCCCTCCCTGTTGAGAGCTATTTGCCTTATTGCTGGCAAATTTGGTTGTGGGTCGCCCATCTGGTGTGGTAACGCCTTTAAGTGCTGAACTCCCTAGTTCAAACCCCAAAAAGGCGCTCACAGAACCCGCTCCCATCATCAGGATTAACAAAATCAAAGTAAGAAGTACAGTAGAATTTATTTTCATTGCTGACAAGCTATCACATAATAATGCTGGTCTATTTAAGAATAGTGAAGCTTTTGACCTCAGTCCTTAAACGAACTTAATCAATATTAGTTTGCCCTATTTCATAATTAAATTATGTAGTATAAAAATTTGGTAAGCTATATGGCTTACGCACTTTACAAAATAATAATCTTGTCTATCAACGTAAATACGTTGTTTCAGGTTTTTGCAAATCACTTTTTATGGGTTGCGATCGCCATGCATGTATCATTTATACAGTACAACCTGTCTTTGACGGGTTGTGCCACAGTTTCGCTTTAATGGGATTTATATACGTTTTAGCTATCTCAATCTGTGTGCGCCACTCCACTATTACAGGAATATCATCAATTGTAAAAGAACTTAATTTTCCCCTGGAGGCTCCTCTGGTTAAGCTCCAGTAGCTTAAGTCACTTGTTTTAGTGGCTTAGGTTTTGGTGTAACTTTTTTATTTCTTGCCAAAGGAGGGACTAGACATCTCCTCCCCAGAAATTAATTATGTGTTACTCGAAACTCTTGTAGATAAATTGCATTGCAACATATTTAAATTATTTTTCATTTCTATATCTATTGTTTATTAGCTCTCTTTCTCGTTTCAAAATAAGCCAATAGACAGTGGAAGTTAGCAAGAAAATAAATAGCTGGTAAATAAGCTGCTAGGAAGGGTTGACTTTTAATGTAATTTAATATAGGCTTTTGCTGTGGCTGTAGAATAAAATTTCGTCATTGGTAGTAATATATATTTTAGATGTAAAGATTAAATGTAAAGAATTGATGTTTGTGGCAATATAAAAAATTATGAAACTTATCGCTATAAATATTCTCCGTTCCCTCATAGGTTTAGAAAACATACCTTACCTGAAACTTACTATAGCAAAATTATTCTTATCACAAGCAGCCCGTAAAGCAGCCAACTATGATTATTTGACTGGAAAAGTTATCAAAAAAGCTTTACACTCTTCCTCGATTTGTGTAGATATAGGCTGTCATCACGGGATTATACTAGGCACAATGTTGAGCCATTGTAGCCAAGGTAGGTTTTTTGCATTCGAGCCATTACCTGTTTCATATAAGTATTTGATTAAGCAATTTGATTTGCCAAATGTTGAAATATTTAACATGGCATTAAGTGATACAAAAGGGACTGCAAAATTTAACTATGTAGTAGATTCTCCTGCTTACAGCAGTTTACAAAAGGGTCAGTATCTTACATCAGATAAGAAGATAGTTGAAATAAGTGTAGAAACCGATCTCTTAGATAATATATTAAATAATAAATTAGATAGTAATCAAAAGGTATCATTTATAAAAATAGATGTTGAAGGAGCGGAACTCCAAGTTTTATCTGGCGCAAAAAATATTATTAAAAGAGACAAGCCTATTATAATATTCGAGTTTGGTTCAGTAGCGGCAGATTACTATGCAACTAAACCTGATGATATTTATAACTTACTTTGTTTGGAATGTGAACTTAAAATTTCTTTACTGGATTCATGGTTGAATGGCGAAAAGCCTTTAAATGAAGAGGAGTTTAAAAAGCAATATTATGAGAGTATTAACTATTATTTTATCGCTTATCCCTAATCTAAAATGAGTCTATTGCTTTAACTCTTGCTTTGGCATTGCTCACTGTAAATGCGATCGCTCCAAACTTATGACAAAATTCTCTCTTTATAAGTTGCTCGCTGTCGTGCGAGTGCGAATTTTGTTTTTTGAGCAGACAAATCTTTCTAAATTCATAGATTTTTTATTTGATTTCTAGCTGATTCCCAGGTTGAGTATTCATAGGCGAAAAATTCGTGCTATGATTATAGAATTGTCTAAGGTACAATAGCTTACACTAAGAATTAGCTAATAAAGTTGAACTAAAAGTTTAAATAATTAACTCTTAGTAACAAAAAGCTAAGAAAACAAGCGCCTTTGGCCGATTGGGGAGGCAGCGAACTCATAATTCGCCTTCAGGCTGGTTCGATTCCAGCAGGGCGCACTGAAGATTAAAAAATAGTAATAGAAAGAAGGGTATGGGGCATAGGTATAGGCGCTTACACTGAGCGTTGCTGAAGCGTTGGTTGGCAATTATTATCCCTTGCTCGCCGCTCCCTGTTCCCCACTCCCTAATTTTACCTAGATGGTAAGGTTTCAAACCTGAATTCAGTTCCGACTTTGAGTTTATTGCTATTCAAAGCAGGAGACATTATCAGTGATGTGTTATAAGGATTTGGTAAATCAGGAGTGCGAATATAAGGATCGTTGCCAACTTGCTGAGTCAGGGCATCATGATATAAAGAGTTAACCAACTCAGCATCGCGGGCAACTTCATTTTCTGGGAACGAACCACCGAAACCGGAACCAGACCCTAGCAATAAGTCTAGCTGACGTCTAAGGCTGCTGCTATTTTCGTAGAAATTGCGATCGTGACGAAAATAAGCTCGTTCAAATACATTACTCATAGTTTCAGCCTTGGGGGTTTCAGTTTGGGCAGATGCTACTGAGGGGAAAGTTATACTAGCAGCAAGCAGCACCAATAAGCCACCAAAGGTTTTAAATGTTATACCCACGTTCCTAACTCCTCAATTTTTGTGCAATCTTAATTTATGCTTAAGTTCAGAACTCTGATGAGTTCAACCTTTGGTGTAGCACAACTTTTAATGTTTTGTAATGACGTATCCTACTGAAACTCTTACCCACTCAGATATTTGGTCAACTACTGCTGATTTGACAACCTTGCGCCACAAGCTACTAGATTTATTTTCTCAACTGGCTTATCAAGAGGGTGATTTTGTTCTCGCTTCTGGGCTACGTAGTTCTTATTATGTCAATAAGATGCAGGTAACACTCCACCCGCAAGGAGCTTTAGCTGTTGGACGATTGCTATTTCCTTTACTACCTGTAGATACTCAGGCTGTAGCAGGTTTAACAATGGGGGCTGACCCAATGGTGACAGCAGTGAGTGTAGTTTCTGTTTATGAAAACCGCCCGATACCAGCGTTGATTATTCGCAAGGAAGCCAAGGGTTATGGAACGAAAGCTTATATAGAAGGCCCGACTTTACCAGAAGGCGCAAAAGTAGTAGTTTTGGAAGATGTGGTGACAACTGGGCAATCTGCTCTGAAAGCAGTTGAGCGTCTTAAGGATGCAGGCTATACCGTAAATCAAATAATTTCACTGGTAGATCGACAACAAGGCGGAGGTGAGTTGTACCAGTCAGCTGGGTTGAAGTTTGAAACTTTGTTTTCGATTCAAGAAGTTCAGGAACGCTACCGAGAACTTGCAAATTCATAAGTGTCGCTTGCCAAATTATTTGACAATTTGACAGATTTGTGTAATTTAAAATATTACTCTTATTACTCTTAAAACCCTAATAAGGGTTTTATTATTTTAGGTTCAAAATAGCCTTTACTGCACTGGCGATCGCAAAAGATGCTTTTTCGATTTCTTCTTTGGTTGTAAATTTCCCAATACCAATTCTTAACGCTAGGTCTAAACCTGTAAGAGCAGGTAGTTTAGGTGAATCAGGCGATGTGGTGAGCGTATTAATTAGATAGCAAGTCTAGGAAATAAAAGGTGTAGGGAGTTGGCGCGATCGCTACGCCAGCCGCATCGCGCATTGCACCAACTCTTGATAATTGAAATAACTAGAGAACTAATTGAATGACACGTTTCATCCATGACAAATTTGCCAAAGACTATCTTGAGGAATTGCTAAAAGATTACGGAGAAGTCAAGTCATCAGAAAAAGTCTCAGGAGAGATTAAAGAAATAGATGTTTTCTTCACTCCTGATAAACAGCAAGGCTCTAATTTACAAATACTGGGTTTACTAGGAAAATTCGCTGAAAATCCTGCACTCATAGAACCATTCCGTAATCCAGCTTCTAGCGATGAAATATGCGACTGTATTCTAAAATTATTAGAAGTCAAAGCTCTCTTACACCGAGAAGCTAAAGCTAATAAAACCAAACTTCAGGACTCAGAAATTCCCAAATTGTGGGTTCTAACTCCAACGATATCTGAAACTAGATTGTCTAGCTTTGGAATTATGCAAAAAGAAGGTTGGTTATCAGGAGTACATTTTCTCGCAGATGCCTTGCGGACAGCGATTGTGGCGATACATCAATTACCACAGATACCGGAAACATTATGGTTGAGGCTTTTGGGTAGGGGAAGCGTGCAGTCGCAAGCGATTATCGAATTGCAAGCGTTACCATTAAATCATCCATACCAAAAAGCAACCCTGGAATTAGTTTACAACTTGCGCGAAAACTTGAGAGTAAATCAAGAATTAGAAGCAGATGATAGGGAGTTAGTTATGCGATTAGAACCACTTTATCAAAGAGATAGAGAACAAGCGAAACAAGAGGGAAGGCTAGAGGGAAGGCAGGAAGGAGAACAACATTTAATTATACGTCTGCTCAATCGCCGTGTTGGGGAAATTAAAGAATCATTAATCGAGCGAATTAAAGGATTATCGATTGAACAATTAGAAAATCTAGGAGAAGCATTACTAGACTTTTCTAATGTTGCTGATTTAGAAGCTTGGTTTAACCAACAATAAGGATAAAAATTGTGAGGAGTTGGTGCGATCGCGCCAATTCTTTATCATTTAAATAGCACGCACAGAGACTTCATTGATACACGATCTGTATCTAACAGCCAAAGGATCATAAAGTGCTATTTATACTAACTCGCGCTCAGTACGCAGTTCCTGAGCCAGATCCGCAAACTCTTCATCTCCCTCAAACATCCCAATAAAATCTGTCCATGATTCAGCAGGTTTATCCGCAACAATCATCACCAAAGCTTCCAACTAGTGAGAATCACTTGCGGTTTCATCGGATGCTGCTCGAATAAAGCGTTTTAGTGAAGATTCAATACATTTTCCGGCTAAATAATTTGCCCTTACCCGCAAATCTTCTCTAAGTTTTGTTTCCTTACTTCTGACCCCAAACCCTTCATAAATAAATTTTTGGCAATCGCTCAACAAGCGATCGTAAGCTGTATGAATCTCTCGGAGGGCATGAACTAACTATATTGCGTAAAGTTTTCGCAGTGATACCATCATCCTCGGCTTCAGTGCCGATAGAAGGTAAATTACAAGCTGCTGTATCAAATATTAAATATGGCTTCTTCTCTTTGATGTATAAACCTATGTTCTTATTAATTTAACTAATTAAACTTCACTTTCGTGTTAATGCAGGTGTTTATACCATAAAAGAAGATCGCAATACCTAATGATATAAAAAGGTAAAAAACGCGTGATATTAATATAGGCTCCATCTACACAAAAGATTTACTATTTTAATCTGTTTCGGTGTGTATGGATAAAGATTAGGTTAATTTTGCATAACTTGAAGATATTCTGGAGGATGCTCGTTCAATTTGCCCTTTCATTTCCTTGCAGAAGTTTTAAGACATGATGCACTCTAGTAGATCGCCAATTAACTGAATTACTCTACACAATCGACAACTCAAATACTTATCTATAACTTAAAGCCAGCAGCGGGATTTGAACTCGCGACCTTCCGATTACAAGTCGGATGCACTACCACTGTGCTATGCTGGCAAGTTTGGTTATCGCTTTTAAATGGCAACCACAATTTATTATTGTACCATAATCAATTTATTTGTCTAGCAGCGATCGCTAAAATTATTTCCTTGTGACTACATTGGGCTAGGAAATCCGAAAGTTTGGCAAAAGCTAACTCAAATCCTGGGTTGGACGCAAAAATATTTGTATGGTTCTAAAACTGTATTTTCTTGCCACAGCTAAATAAAGGGACAGAAATATATAATTATTTTTTACAGATTACAAGCATGGCAGCATTGCTCGGACGAGATTTACTAAGTCTAGCGGACATCAGTCCTACGGAAATTCAAGAACTCCTGCAATTGGCAACTCAACTTAAATCACAACAGTTGAAGTTGCAGTGTAATAAAGTTTTGGGGTTGTTGTTCTCCAAAGCTTCTACTCGCACGCGCGTAAGTTTTACTGTGGCGATGTACCAATTGGGTGGACAAGTAATCGATCTTAACCCTAATGTCACTCAAGTTAGTCGCGGGGAACCTTTACAGGATACGGCGCGGGTGTTAGATCGATATCTGGATATTTTGGCAATTCGCACTTTTGCACAGCAAGATTTGGAAACTTTTGCTCACTATGCCAAGATTCCGGTGATTAATGCGCTTACTGATGCAGAACATCCTTGTCAGGTATTAGCGGATTTATTGACGGTTCAAGAAAGCTTTGACACTCTTGCTGGGTTAACTTTAACCTACGTGGGTGATGGGAATAATATGGCTAATTCTCTGATGTTGGGCTGTGCTTTAGTGGGAATGAATGTCAGAATTGCCACCCCTAGCGGATATGAGCCAGATTCTAAGATTGTAGAACAAGCAAGAGCGATCGCTAATAACAAAACGGAAGTCCTAGTTACTCACGATCCAGAATTAGCCGCCAAGAGTTCTACTGTACTTTATACTGATGTTTGGGCAAGTATGGGGCAAGAAGCAGAAGCAGACAACCGGATGCCAATTTTCCAGCCTTATCAAATTTCGGAGCAGCTATTGAGCCTTGCTGACCCAGAGGCAATTGTTTTACACTGCTTACCAGCCCATCGTGGTGAAGAAATTACTGAAGCTGTTATTGAAGGTTCTCAATCACGAGTTTGGGAACAGGCGGAAAATCGCCTCCACGCGCAAAAAGCTTTACTTGCAAGTATCTTAGGGGCAAAGTAAGGGAATAGGGCACAGGGGACAGGGTATAGTTTTCTTCCTTATAACCTGTAAGCTCTAACCTGTAACCTGTAATATTCTTATTTGTCAAAAGGCAAAAGAGAAGAAAATAATTTTACTTTTGCCTTTCATATTTTTATTTTCTCTTGTTATGGGGAGTTTTTTGTAGTACTAATGTTCTAGAGACATTAATAATTACTTCCCACAAAATTTATGGAACGTCTAACGGAAGCTCAACAAGAACTTTACGAATGGTTAGCAGAATACATCCGATCGCACCAGCATTCACCTTCAATTAGGCAAATGATGCAAGCGATGAACTTGAAGTCACCAGCGCCAATTCAAAGCCGCTTGGAACATTTACGCACTAAAGGATATATAGAATGGACTGAAGGACAAGCGCGAACAATTCGGATTTTACGTCCTGTGAAACAAGGTGTACCAATTTTAGGGACAATCGCTGCTGGTGGTTTAATAGAACCGTTTACTGATGCTGTAGATCATTTAGACTTTTCTAATTTCGATTTACCTCCCCAAACCTACGCTTTGCGGGTAGCTGGCGATAGCATGATTGAAGATTTAATTACTGATGGCGATGTGGTATTTCTGCGTCCAGTAGCAGAACCAAATCATTTAAAAAATGGTACTATCGTTGCCGCCAGAGTCGATGGATTTGGTACAACATTAAAACGTTTTTATCGCCAAGGCGATCGCGTTACCCTCAAACCAGCAAATCCTAAGTACAATCCCATTGAAGTCATGGCTCAACAAGTACAGGTACAAGGTTCTCTCATTGGTGTTTGGCGTGGTTACAACTGAGTAATCGGGACTGGGAACTGGGAAAGATAAATACTAATGCCCAATGCCCAATTATTAGGGTTCATGACCACCTTTGTGTTTAACTTATGTACCTGACGAAAAATTCAGTGCAACAACTGCCCACTTTCCGCTTGAAATTACCATTTACAAGGGAAAGTAAGGGCAGTTATCACACGCAACCATTACCAGGATGCCCAAGAATGCCTGTGTCTCTGCAATTGCGACAATATCAGCGCCAAGCGATCGCTAGCTGGTTTACCAACAATGGCAGAGGGACGCTGAAAATGGCTACTGGTAGTGGTAAAACTATTACTGCACTAGCGATCGCTTGTGAATTATATCAACAGATTAATTTACAAATTCTGGTGGTGGTTTGTCCCTACCGCCATCTCGTTACTCAATGGGCGCGAGAGTGTGAAAAATTTAATTTGCAACCCATTTTAGCTTTTGAGAATTTACGCACTTGGCAAAGTCAACTTTCTACGCAAATTTATAATCTGCGTTCTGGTTCTCAACGGTTTGTCACTGTAATTACTACGAACTCCACATTAATTGGAGATGGGTTTCAGTCTCAACTCAAATATTTTCCTGCCAAAACTCTAATTATTGGAGATGAAGCCCATAATTTAGGCGCACCCAAGTTAGAAGAAAGTTTACCGCGCAGCGTTGGATTGAGACTGGCTTTATCTGCCACACCGGAGAGGTATTTTGATGATTTTGGGACGCAATCTTTATTTGATTATTTTGGCCCAGTTCTGCAACCGGAGTTTACTTTGAGGGATGCGATCGCTCAAGGTGCTTTGGTGCATTATTTATATTATCCGGTGCTGGTGGAGTTAACTGAAGCAGAGAGTATTGCTTATTTAAAGCTAACTAAAAGAATTGGGCGATCGCTACTTTATCGGGATAAAGAAAATGGCGGAAATTTTGAAGACAATGAAGATTTAAAACCGTTGTTGATGCAAAGGGCAAGATTAATTGGTGCGGCGGAAAATAAATTAAATGCTTTACGGGATTTAATGGCAACTCGCCGCGAAACTAGTCACACTCTTTTTTATTGCAGTGATGGTTCACAAGATACAGGACAACGTTCATCTCTACGCCAACTCAAAGCTGTTGCTAAAATTCTGGGTGTAGATTTAGGTTACAAGGTAAGCACCTATACCGCCCAAACAACTTTACAAGAACGAGAAATCTTACGGCATCAATTTGAAAGTGGAGAGTTGCAAGGTTTAGTCGCAATTCGTTGTTTAGATGAAGGTGTCGATATTCCAGCAATTCAAACTGCGGTAATTTTATCAAGTTCTGGTAATCCTCGCCAATTCATTCAGCGACGGGGGCGAGTTTTACGTCCTCATCCTGGTAAAGAACGCGCGACAATATTTGACATGATTGTTTTGCCACCAGATTTAGATAGAGAAACTATAGAAGTTGAACGTAATTTGTTGAAAAAAGAATTACGGCGCTTTGTGGAGTTTGCTGATTTGGCTGATAACGCAGGTGTTGCAAGAATGAAGTTACTTGATTTACAAAAACGATATGGTTTATTAGATATTTGATGATGAACCAAAGAATAGTTGCATTTTTTTATAAAATTTTTCGAGTTTTGAAAAAAGAATCATTAAGTATGAAATAATAAAAGTATGGATTAAATTATAATGGGATGTAAGTTGCTTTAAAAATTTTACTTACATCCCATTATGATCTAGATTACTTAAAATATATAATAACCGAAAACCATTAAAGAATAAAGTATTTTTTCAAAGAAAATTAGGATTTTAAAGATAACGCTAATAGTGAGTTTACGGAGGCTATTCTAGCACTAGAGAAAGTTAAAATGTAGAAAAACAAAAACTATATTTTAAAATCCGATATGTCACAAGAGGCGAATATCGATGATGTTCAAGAGCCAATCACTAGCGCACCGCCAGAAGTTCGGCGAATTATTGAGCGGGTATGGAAGTTGGAAAAAGGCAGGTTAGATAAGAAGATTAACAGCCATATAAATGATAATATTTTGGACATTATTAAGGAGGAGGTGCGATGAAGCTGACTTCAATCAAGCTCTGCAACTTTCGCTCCTTTTATGGTACGACACCAGAGATGATCATCGCTGGGGGAGATGCTCAGAACACGACAATTATTCATGGCAATAATGGCTCTGGTAAAACTAGCTTGCTGAATGCCTTTACGTGGGTATTGTATGATAAATTTAGTGCAGCGTTCGCATCGATAGAGCAGTTAGTGAATAAGCGTGCGATCGCAGAAGCTCAAAAAGGTCAAGTTGTAGAATGTTGGGTAGAGATTGGCTGGGAACATGAAGGTAAACGCTATCGAGTGAAACGCGCCTGTCGGGGTTACAAAAACGAAGGTGATTTTGACGCTGGCAAAACTCAATTAACGATGTGGGTTGGTGCAGATGATGGCAAATGGAATATACCAACTCAGCAACCAGACGATATAATTAATCAAATTTTACCGGCTACTTTACATCAATATTTTTTCTTTGATGGCGAACGAATTGAAGAAATAGTCCGTTCTGATAAAAAAGCTGAAATTGCCGAAGCTACAAAAATCTTCTTGGGTGTGGAAGTAATCAACCGTTCCATCAGACATTTAGGAGATGCTAAAAAAACTTTAGAAAATGAATTGAAAGCAATTGGTGATTCTGAAACTAAACAGTTATTACGACAGCAAGAAAAGATAGAACGAGAACGTGAACGCATTACAAAACGGCAAACTGAAATTAAAGAAGAGTTAGAATATCAACAAACTTTTAAAAAAGAGACAAGTAACCGTTTGCGAGAATTGAGTGCTGCTAAGGAATTGCAAGAAAGATGGCAGGATTTAGAATCGCAGAAGACGGCGAATCAAGAAGAATATAAAAAAACTAAGGAAGCGCTAAAAAAAGTTATTTCGGCGCGAGGTTATACAGTTTTACTCTCAGAAACTACATCACAGTTCCGAGAGATTATCAATGATTTAAAGCAGCGAGGCGAGTTAACATCAGGAATTTCGCGGGAATTTGTGAATGATTTACTCAATTCTCAACGCTGCATTTGTGGTGCAGAGTTACACGAGGGTAATCATTCTCATACTCATGTGAGTACTTGGTTAAATAAAGCAGGTTCCTCGGCGGTGGAAGAAACTGCAATTCGGATGCTAGCACAAGTAGATGAAATTGATAAGCAAGCAATAGGATTTTGGGAAGAAGTTGATAGAGAACAAGCCAGAATTAATCAGTTAAGGCAAAGCATATCTCAAATTGAAGGCGATTTAGACAATATTCAAGAACGGTTGCGAAAAGATGCTAATGAAGAAATTAGCAGTTTACAAAAACGTTTAGATGAAATTGAAAGTAAAATTGATGAATTAAATCGAGAACAGGGTGCAAATCAGCAGCAAATTGCTCAACTCACAACTGAAATTGAAGCTTTAAACAAACAAATCGCCAAGCAAAAGCTGAATGAAGATAAGCAAACCTTAGCACAGCGACGAATTAACGCCACTCAAGATGCAATCGAACGGCTAACGGAAGTTAGAAATCGTCAAGAACAACAATTTCGTCTGCAACTAGAAAAGCGAGTACAAGAGATATTCACGGAGATTTCTGTAACTCCATACATTCCTAAAATTAGCGATAAATATGAACTGACATTAGTAGAAAATACTACAGGTGTGGAAGCGCCAGTTGCAGCTTCTACCGGGGAGAATCAAATTCTCAGTTTATCTTTTATAGCCAGCATCATTGACAAAGTGCGGGAATGGAGTGAAAAGCGGAAAATGATGATGATTCCCGATAGTAGTACTTTCCCAATTGTGATGGATTCACCGTTTGGAAGTTTGGATGAAAATTCGCGGCGACACATTGCGAAGACAATTCCCCAATTAGCCAATCAGTTGATAGTTTTAGTTACTAAGACTCAGTGGCGGGGTGAAGTGGAAGCAGAAATGACACAGAGAATTGGTAGAGAATATGTGCTTACGTATTATTCATCTAAGCCAGATTGCGAACAAGATTATATTGAGTTGGGTGGGGAAAGATATCCTTTGGTGAAACAAAGTCCGAACGAGTTTGAGTATACGGAAATTATCGCAGTTGAACGAGACGGGTAATTACTCATGCAGAGGCGCGGAGGTTTTTTTAGTTACAGTTGAGAAAAGGAATGAGGTGATGGTGGCGAATCCAGACAGAAATTATATGTCTCCACAGGAATATCTGAAATGGGAAGAAGGACAAGAAATTAAATACGAATATATTGATGGTGAAGTTTTCGCCATGACTGGAGGTACTATTCCTCACAATAGCATTGCTTTAAATTTGGCTTCAGTATTAAAAAGCCACTGTCGAGGAGGTTTATATCGTGTCAATATGGCAGGTGCAAAAGTAGGTGTATCTGAAAATGGGCCTTTTCATTATCCCGATGTTGTGGTGAGTTGCGATGAACGGGATAAACAAGCTATTCAATTTCTCCAATATCCTTGTTTAATTGTTGAAATTCTGTCCCCAAGTACGGAAGCTTACGATAGAGGTACAAAATTTACGCGGTATCGTCGCATTCAGACTTTGCAAGAATACGTCGTTATCGATGCTGAAAAAATTGGTTTAGATTGCTTCCGGTTAAATGATAAAGGATTTTGGGAATTACATCCTTATGAGGAAGGGGATGAGGTTCATTTAACTAGTGTTGATTTTCACTTTCCGATTTCTTTGATTTATGAGGATGTTCAGTTTGTAGGAAAAACGAACCGCCAAGACGCAGAGGACGCGGAGAGAAGAGGGTTAAATTGAGATTATTCTTAAGTAATTAGAAAATATATGAGTATTAAAACTGAAGCAACTATTGAAGATTTGTACCACTTACCTGATAATTGTAAGGCAGAGATTGTCAATGGAAAATTGATGCTGATGTCTCCAACTGGATTTTTACCAGGACGTGCAGGTGGTGAAATTTATGCAAGTTTACGGGATTATGAACGTCTGACAAAAAGCGGCTATGCTTTACCTGATAATGTCGGTTTTATTGTCAATCTCCCTCATCGTCGTTCTTTAAGTCCTGATGCCGCATTTTATACTGGCAAACCTACAGGTGGGAAGTTTCTTAATGGTGCGCCTGTGTTTGCTGCTGAGGTGAGAAGTGAAAATGATTATGGTGAGACAGCAGAGAAAGATATGGCTAGCAAACGCCGTGATTATTTTGCGGCTGGTACTTTGGTAGTTTGGGATGTGGATGTACTCAAAGAGGAAGTTATCAGAGTATATCGTGCTGGTAATCCTGAAGAACCCCAAATTTATCGCCGTGGTGAGGTGGTGGAAGCTGAACCCGCAGTGCCAGGATGGACTATGTTAGTGGATAATTTGTTTATTTAGTGTTTGTTTAGCGATCGCCCGCATACTAGTATAAAATAATGCGGCAAGAAGTGCGATCACTTTTGACTTTCGGTTAAGATGGCAACACGGTAAATATTAAAACAATGCCTGCAAACAGAATCAAGATTGCTAAAGATAAGGCTGAGTTGGTGAAATCTCTAGTCGCATCAAAAGACACAACTGGGCCTTTTCAAACTTATGTAGAAGTTATGGTGTTTGCAGCAGCTTTGGGAGTAAAGCAAAAAAAACGAGTTCCTTTAGAAGGAATTGCTAAAGATTTATCTCCATTACGACAAGATTATTTTGCCAGTAGCTTTATTCTGTTAATTAATTTGTTGTCAATCACTGAAACTAAAGACATCAGAATTATAGGTGATGATGATCTAGCTGACGAGCAGCGCATCCATATTTTTGAAGAGTATGCTAATGGTGGACTAGAAATTTTACAAAATAAATTGCATGGAGCAGTAGACTATTCAGAGAGACTTCTATTGGTTCTTAGCTCGGAAAGATTTAAGGAGGAACAACATGAAGAAGAATTTGATTTAAGCAAATTTTTAGCTTAAATTATCATGCCTAAAATATTTTTTGATTTTTTCCATTCCAGGGCATGTCTAAATATGAGTACATGAAGAGAGTAAACGTTTAAAACTAAATGAACTATCCAATAGTAAAAGTTACACTCCCTTCATCTCAAATTTTATAACTTTTACCAACCAAGTTGAATCTTTGCTACATGAACAGCCGTTTTTACGGCACTTCCACTAGCAGTGATTTTGTAAGGTTTTGCTGGATCTTTGGGATTTGGATCTTTTCTAACTACATTATTCTCCCATAGCTGATTTTCTCTTGACCAATCTAGTTTAACCAGTTTTAAAAGCATTACCTCATCAAAACAATTGTTCTCATCGTCATAAGTAAAGTAGAGCAATCTACCTAAAATTTCCAGCCCAACACTCACACCCAGTAAGCAGTCTTCCTTAAATGCAGTAATTTCCTCAACTGTCAATTTTTCAACAGGACGATCAAAAATATACTTAGTATCAGAGCATTTTGAGAAAAACTGATTCAAACACTCAATTAATACCTCGGCTAATGCATCAGAATCACGATTTAAAAGCTCATCATTTGGATTATTTGCAAAAGCACAGCTTACAGTCTTAGCTATGTAGTTGCTAGTATAAATGAATTTAGTACCAGAACCAGGAGATGCCTTAACCAACTGCGTTTTACCTCGAAACATAGGTACTTGCTCAACTAATTTTTGGGTAATTCCGTCACGCCCCAAAGCACCAAATGAGACTAACAAAGATTTAGGTAAAGGAGCGCTTTGAGCCATATCCCGAAAATCTGTTTGGCACTGACGAAAATCACCTTCTAAAACTAGGGTAATTGGAAAAGAGTCTTTACTAATTAAGTCTCGGTCATTGCCTATACTCATTATTAATTCTTGGATGGCGCGAGTACGATGTTGTCCATCCGTGATGTCTAGAAAAACTGATAGTGGAATCCTGACATAGCATACACCCAAGCCCAAGCGTTTGATCTCAATAATGGTAGGGTTTTGAGGATTGTCTGCCAAATTTGCAGTTAATGTCCCCAAAATCCACTTTTTACCAGCCGTAGCACGATCAATGACGTACTGTTTGATTTCTTCAGCGTGTCCTTTAATAACTGGACGATTCTTACCTGAGTGTGGATCGTTATTTGCTGCATCCGAAGGTTTAGCTTTCAGGAGTGTGGGCAAAAGACTAGCAGGAACATTGATTTGCAACATAGTTCGCCCTCCCTGCTTGAACTCCAGTGCAGGATACCACTTAGAGTCATCGTAGTGTTCATACATGTAAGGCTTGACAATATGTTTAAATAGTTCTTCCTCTGGAACAGGTTGAGGTGTAGTGGTATTGATGGTGTTGATATCAAAGTTTGTCATATAGAAGTTCCTTGCGAAAAAAGAGACAGAAATATTTGCAGCAGAAAAATTTCCCACAGATCAAAAAGTTTAGGGGCGAGTAGTCAGAATGCGCCCTGGTTCTTGTAATTAGCTAATACTGGTTTGCTTGAATATTTGACGCAACTCCTCTAAGCGCACCCATTGAGCATCTTTTTTTATTTCTATGTATTCCCATCCCCCAACGGAACTACCATTAACTTCTGTCGCTAATGGGCTAGGTAGATCGAATTCTTGCCCCTGAAAAATAATCGTGCCTCTACCTGAAATTTCCATGCTATTTATATAGCTCCGACACAACTCTTTAGCGCGATCGCGTTTGAGCCTGACTCTGATAGGCATACCCTGCTTGGTGATCCCAGCATCGTATAACTGAGTGAGAGTAATGCGAGTGTTATTTCCTTCCGATTCATGAGCTTGATACTCAGGTTTCAGTACTAGTGATAACTGTTTTGCAGATTCTTTAGGTTTGCTGGAATACCTTTGAAAAGATGTTTGTCTGATGCTAGACATTTTAGTCATTTGCCAGTGCAGTAGCTGTGTACGGAGCGCAGAAGGCATTTGCGATAGATCCTCTTCAGTCAGATTAATATTCATGATTTTTCTTTCCGTAAATAAGCTCACTCTATATAGCAACTAAAGAAACATTGTAATCCATATTCATAAGTTTTGTATCTATAAAAGAAAGTTTTGTGGATAAATTAGGTATTTTTTGGTATGTTATATTTAACAAACAAAATTAGCACTTTTAATCAGCTAGCTTGTCAAAATTAACTTACATAAAACTTCTGATTAGGAAACATCCCAATATCTCAACTTCACGGCAAAGCTAAAAAGTATAATTATGGACATTCCATTTGAGTACGTATTCCCTGCAATAAGAGGAATACAAGCAGGGCGGGAATATTACGTATCTATGTGTCCCTTGCGACTCATCCCCAAGCTCTTCTCTTTTGATGATGAAGAGATTCCGCCAGAAATGAGAGCGCAACGAACACTGAACAAATCCCGTGTACCGGAAATTGCCAAATACATTTTGCACAATCCCACGGGCTATATTTTTTCAGCTATCACGGCATCAATCAACGCCAAGATCACTTTTGAATCTATTGGTTTAGAGGCGGAATCGCAAAAAATTGGGCGATTAAGAGTTCCAATGGATGCTCCGTTTATCATCAATGATGGACAACATCGAAGGGCTGCTTTTGAACTAGCTCTAAAAGAGAATCCTGAACTGGGGTATGAGACAATAGCAGTTGTCTTCTTCCTGGATATCGGTTTAGAGCGTTCTCAGCAGATGTTTACTGACTTAAATCGCTATGCAGCACATCCCGATCCATCCTTAAATATTCTTTACGATCACCGTGATAAAAAAGCTATACTAGCTCGATCTGTAGTCAAGCAAGTAAAAGTTTTTCGTACACTTACACATACTGAGCGCAGCACTTTACCTACCCGTTCTGGTAAGTTATTCACTCTCAGCAGCATTTATAATGCTACACTTGCTCTTCTGGCTAACTATAAAAATGCTGAACTAGAACAACAAATTGAACTAGCAATACGTTATTGGGAGGCTGTTAGTACCTATATTCCAGATTGGGAACAGGTTTTAGGGCGCAAAGTTAGTGCGGGCGAAATGCGCCAAGATTATGTCCACAGCCATGCGATCGCATTAGCAGGATTAGGCGGAGCAGGAGCCACACTGATTTCAATTTATCCAGACAATTGGCAAGAGCATCTTCAAGGACTACAAACTATTGACTGGCTACGCTCGAACCCTGATTGGGAAGGGCGCATTATGCACAGTGGACGTATTTCCAAAGCTCGAACTTGCGTTAGTTTTATGACTGCATACATTAAAAAACGTCTTGAATTACCTCTAACAGTTGAAGAAGAGCGTTTAGAAACTACCCGTATGCGCCAAGATAAAAAAGATGACGATAAATCTAAAGATAAATAATAAACCTCAATGCGTAATTTGTGGTGAGGTGATCGTACTTCATCCTCATTACAGAAAAGAACACAAAACCTGCCGCCGTTCTGACTGCATGAAAGCATATAGAAACAAACATACTTCTGAACTGGACATTAGCAGAAGAGCAGCACAAAGAGCGGGCAATAAACAAAATGATGTAGAAATGATTTCTTGTAGTGTGTGCGGAGAACATTTTGAAATTATTCAACACACACATTTAAGAAAGCATGGACTAACTTTAGCCCAATATAAACAGGAGTATCCTTTTGCGCCTTTGATGACTGACAAAATGAAAAAATTGCGAGGTAGAGGCTCAATAGTTCAATCTCGTTATTTAAATTATGCAGGCAAGCAACCTGATAATTATCTATTTGAATTTTTAACAGGAGCGCTCTTAGGCGATGGGAGCATTGAAAAGCAACAACGCAGAATCAACGCTCGATATGCGGAAGGAGGTAACAATGAACTGTATCTTAAGTGGAAGCATGATTTACTTGAGCAATACTTTCCTTGTTCGTGGAAAGAAAAAATGTCATCTCCACACACTAAAACTGGCAAAAGGTATCATGGATGGTGGATCAAAACAAATGTACATCTTTTACTAACTGAGTGGCATGGCCAATGGTACACAGAAAACAGGAAGATTCTACCACAAAGCTTAATAGACAACTATCTCACTGAATTTGCGCTTGCAGTTTGGTTTTGTGATGACGGGCATTCTAGTCCACACTTTCCTCGCTCATACCTATATACTATGGCATTTTTACCAGAAGAAGTTAGATTTTTATCTGAGTTGCTTCACTCTAGATTTGGACTATTTAATAGTATACTTAATAATAAAAATAAACAGCCTTTTCTTATCTTGTCAGGTAATGCAAGTCAGCAAATTAGAGAAATTATTAGGTCTTTTTCAATACCGGGAATGGATTATAAAAGCCAGCAATTATCCGCAAGAAAAAGATAGATTACCAAATAGAATAACTAAAGATTAATTTAAAAAACATTATAGGAGTTAATATGACAGAAAAGCAGTTGTCTATCTTCCCACCACGCACTGTTCAAGACTTAGTAGAAGATATAGAAAAAATAACTAGAGAAATACAAGATTTATACTGTCTTGATGCAATACCTTGGATTATAGGGGTATCTTGGGGAAAAGATTCAAGTACAGTATTACAAATAATTTGGAATGCTATTGCTGGGCTTCCAGCAGAAAAACGAACCAAAATAATCCATGTAATTACAACAGATACTCAGGTAGAAAATCCAATAGTCTCTGCTTGGGTTCGCAAATCTTTAGAACAGCTGAAGGTTGCTGCCAAAGAAAAAGAAATACCAATAGAACCTAATCTGCTAAAACCAGAAGTTAAAGACACTTTCTGGGTAAACCTTATAGGTAAAGGCTATCCAGCCCCACGCAATCAATTTCGTTGGTGTACTTCGCGTTTAAAAATTAACCCTGCTAACGAATTCATTCGTAAGATGGTGCGAGCCAATGGTGAAACAATTCTTGTTTTAGGTACTCGCAAAGCAGAGAGTACAAAACGTGCCACCACTATGGAAAAGCATCAAGTAGGTAGAGTACGCGATCGTCTCAGCCCCAATGCCAGTTTACCCAACTCTCTGATTTACACTCCCATCGAAGACTGGAGCAACAATGATGTATGGATATATCTAAATCAATGGGAAAATCCTTGGGGACAAAGCAATAAAGAATTATTCAATATGTACCGAGGTGCGACAGCAGATAATGAATGCCCCCTAGTTGTTGATACATCTACACCTAGCTGTGGAGATTCGCGCTTCGGATGTTGGGTTTGTACAATGGTTAGTAAAGATAAGTCGATGGAGGCAATGATCCAAAATGACGAAGAAAAAGAATGGATGCAGCCTCTGTTAGATATTCGCAATGAATTAGATGTTGAAGATGATCGTGATAGAAGAGATTTCCGTCGGATCTGGGGTGAGGTTCAACTTTTTGAACGTAACGTAGATGGTAAAATTGAAGTTGACAATATTCCTGGCCCATATACTAAAGAATGGCGAGAACATTGGCTTAAACGTGTTCTTTCAGCACAAACTGAAATCCGTAAAAAAAGTCCAAAACAAGTAGACGAGATTACCCTTATAAACTCTCTAGAACTTAACGAAATTCGTAGGATTTGGCTAGAAGAAAAGCACGAATTTGATGACAGCCTACCCCGAATTTATAAGGAAGTTACAGGAGAAAGCTTTGACTATGACGATACTTATTATGGTACTGTCAATAGTTTGCTAGGAAGCGATGAATGGGAGGTACTTGAAAAAGTATGTAATGGCGATCCAATGCACCTAGAACTGATGGCGAAGTTATTAGGTACAGAACGTCAGTTTTACACAATGGCCCGTCGCAAGGGCATTTATGATGCTTTAAAGAAATGCTTTGAAAGTAGTTCCCGTTCGGAAAAAGAGGCGATGGATAATGCCCACTACAAACGGGACTTGAAAAAGGCTGCCCAAGAAGGTGACGTTGCTACTGTTAAAGAAGTAATTAGCAACCCCAACTACAAAAATAATTCAAAAAAAACTGTAGCAAAAAATGAGCTTTCTAATTCTAAACAACTTACTTGGGCTAGCTTAAAGTTGTCAGTTGATAATAATATCGACTCTGATGAATAGGAGCTATTAAGAAAAGTTCCTATTTATAATTAGTTAAATTGTTTGGTTCCGCACTGTGATATTTATCGAACTAGTTCTACAAAATTTTGGCCCATACCTTGGGAGGCAAGTCATTAACTTAGTTCCTAAAAATGATCTTAATGATTGCCCTATTATTCTATTGGGTGGTATGAATGGAGGTGGTAAAACTACCCTTTTAGATGCTATTCGTCTTGCTCTTTATGGACACAGAGCGCAATGTTCTACCCGTGGTAATTTAAGCTATAGTGAATTTCTCAATCAGTCTATTAATCATCATACTAAGCCACAAGAAATTACAACAATAGAACTTGCTTTTGAGCATATAATTGATAATGAAACTCAAGTGTTCAGAGTTATACGCACATGGACAAAGAATCAGCGTAATGGTAAAGACAATTTAGGTATTTTGGTAGATGATTGGCCAGATGTTTCCTTAGTTAAAATCTGGGATGAGTATATAGAAAATCTTATTCCTTTAGGAATTTCTAACTTATTTTTGTTTGATGGTGAACAGGTAAAAGAATTAGCAGAAAATGAAATAACTCCACCTGTTGTAATAAATGCAATTCAATCACTCTTAGGTTTAGAATTGGCAGAAAGATTATCAATAGATTTAGAAATTCTAGTTCATCGCCAACGCAAAGATATAGCTGGCGCTAAAGAGTTAGTTACGTTAGAACAAATTGAAAAACAGCTTGATTACCTGAGAAAAGATTATACATTAGCTAAACAAGAACTAGCCGCTTTACAGAATAATTTAGATTACAGCCGTAAACAGCACTACTTAGCGCAAGAAAAATTTCTCTCAGAAGGAGGTAAAATTGCAGCAGAAAGTAGTCAGTTAAAACAACAAAGCGATGATTCCAGTGCTGCATTAGAACAAGCACGCCAAAAAATTATAGAATTGGCATCTGATATTTTACCTCTGGGTTTAATTTTACCCCTATTAATCCAAGCTCAATCACAAGTAGAAAAAGAATATCGCACCTCACAAGCAAAAAGTGCATTAAATGTATTAATAGAGCGAGATAAACGTCTTTTGAATTGCATAAATCAGTTAAATTTGCTAACTGAACAAATTGACAAAATTAAATCTTTTTTGGCATCTGAAAATCAGTATCTTCAACAAGAAATTTGCTCTGAGAAAGACTTATGGTTGACAGACGATACTGAAATACTCAAACAGCTAGATAATCTCCTTCAGCAGGATCTGCCTAGTCAAATAAAACAAGCTCAAGAACAATTAGTTAATATCAGCAATCAAGAAGAAGAAATTCTAGCTATAGAAAAACAACTAGCCACAGCAGCATCTCCAGAAGAGTATGAAAAGTTAGCTAATGCAGTAAGAACATCACAAGTTTTACTGATTGAAAGTCAAACTACATACGATGTAGGTCAACGCCGAATAGAAGAGTTAGCGGCTGCAATTGAAAAGAAGAAAAAAGATTTACAAGAATATAGTAAACAAAACATAGATAGCAAAAATTACGAACATATCATATACGCTTCTGCAAAAGTTCAAGATACACTCAAGCTTTTTCGTGAGCAATTAGCCATCAAAAAGCTAGGTCAACTTGAAGATGAAATAACTAAACACTTCCGTTTCCTTCTGCATAAATCTGATTTAGTGCATCGGATCACTATTGACATAAGTACATTTAGCCTTTCCCTTTATGAATTCAATGGTCAACCCGTCCCTAAACATCGTTTATCAGCAGGTGAAAAACAACTACTTGCGATCGCCTTCCTCTGGGGTTTAGCTAAAGTCTCTGGACTCCGCTTACCAGTAGCTATAGATACACCATTAGGTAGACTCGACTCCTCCCATCGCCAAAACTTAGTGGATAAATATTTCCCCGCCGCCAGTCATCAAGTAATTCTGCTATCTACCGACACCGAGATTGGAAAGAAAGAAGTAGAAACACTGCGAGAGAAAGAAGCGATCGCCCGCGAATACCTGCTCAAATACGACTCCTCCACCCGTCAAACAACAGTGGTAGAAAATCAATATTTTTGGTAGGAGATATCGTCTAAAAAAGATATTTACAATATATATCACGACCTTTGGAAAGTAGATAAGCAATTATGAACTCGCCCCATGTATTAAAAATAGAGAATGACCTACGTGTTCTGTCATTAGAAGAATTAGAATGGTTATTAGAACTAATAGCAAAACAAGTGCAAGAAAAAAAGCAAATAGTAAATAAATTCACTGATGTTAAATATATGAATGAACAACTAGTTGCAATGGCTATTGATTTAGATATACAAACAGAACTCACCTCTATCAATAATGAATTTAAGGTTACAGAAATGGATGGTTTGGAAAAATTGTGAGCATCGAGAGAGGACAAATTTATTTTGTCAATCTTAATCCAGTGCTGGGTTGAGAACAAGCAGGAACAAGACCAGTTTTAGTTTTATCTATAGATGCTATAAATCAATCACCTTTGGTTGTGACTGTAATTGTCGGTACGAAAGGAACAAATATTAAGCGTGATTATCCAACTAATATACGAGTTTCGCCAGGTGACAGTGGATTGCTGATAGAAACAGTATTTTTATGTTTTCAAATTCGTTCTTTAGATCCAAATCGCTTTCCTGCTGATCCATCTGGCAAAATTTCTGACTCCAAGATGCTTGAAGTTGAAACTGCGGTTCGCTACTGTTTGGGTTTATGAGCAAAAACTCCTTCAATTTTTAGAAAGATTATGGAATCCCCAATCGAAAGAATTAAACTTTCTCAAACAGCCAAAGACCAACTTACCAAACTCAGACGCAGTACCAAAATCGACCAATGGAATATCTTATGCCGTTGGGCGTTTTGTCGTTCCCTCGCAGAAGCAACCACACCCTCTCCCGTCCCAATTCCCCAAGATAGCAATGTAGAAATGACTTGGCGCGTGTTTGGCGGCGAAATGTCTGATATACTCCTCCTCGCCCTCAAGCAACGCTGTCACAATGACGGCTATCCCACCGATAAAGAAACCTTAGCCACCCAATTTCGCTTACATTTGCATCGCGGTATTGGCTACTTAGCAGGCGATCCAAATATCAAGAAAATTGAAGATTTAATTGAACTGGCTGTTAAACCTTGAAAGAATATTAGCTGCTAACTGTCTTAATTACGAATTACGAATTACGAATTACGAATTAGTATTATGCCTGAAGCGCTAGAAATTGAGCGTCATAGAGCTGCGATCGCTCGCACTGACATATCTCGCCCTGTAAAATTGGCTATAGAATGGGCAATCCTGAACCCAGACACCACTTTTTTTGACTACGGTTGTGGCTACGGTGGTGATGTTCAGCGAGTAAAAAACTTAGGTTACACCAGCGCAGGCTGGGACCCTTACTACTATCCTGATGTACCACGCACCCCCGCCGATGTGGTTAACCTGGGTTATGTCCTCAACGTCATTGAAGACTCAGAAGAACGCCGTCAAAGCCTGCTCCAAGCCTGGGAACTCACTGGGAAAGTTTTAATTGTCGCGGCTCAAATACTCATTAATGCTCCCAGCAAAACCCAACTTGCTTACAATGATGGCATTGTGACGCGCCGCAATACTTTTCAGAAATATTACGAACAAGAAGAACTAAAAACTTATATTGATGAAGTTTTAAATGTTGATGCAGTACCGATCGCACTAGGCGTTTACTTTGTTTTTCGAGATGAAGCTGAAAAAGAAAGCTACAAAGCTATCCGCTTTTTTTCTGCGACTTCTACACCGCGAGTCCGCATCCCCACAAAGCGGTTTGAAGATTATCAAGAACAGCTGCAACCACTCATGGCTTTTTTTACCAAGCGCGGTAGACTACCTGTGAAAGGCGAATTGGAAAATGAGCAAGAATTACTAAGCGAATTTGGTAACTTCCGGCGCGCCTTTGGTGTAATTTTACAAGCTACTGATGAGGCTGAATGGGATGCGATCGCTTACCGTCGTTCTCTAGATATCCAAGTTTATCTTGCCCTCACCCACTTTGATAAACGTCCTGCATGGCAAAAGTTAGCGCCAGAAATGCGTCACGATATCAAAGCCTTTTTCAGTAGCTACGAGGAAGCGTGCCTTGTAGCCGACCAAAAGCTTTTCAGCTTGGGTAAAGCTGGGGTAATTAAAACTGCGTGTGAAAAAAGCAAAATAGGTAAACATACACGCGGTGCTATTTACGTCCATGTTTCGGCATTAGCAGCACTCGATCCCTTGCTACGAATTTGTGAAGGTTGCGCTAGCCGCACCATTGGGCGTGTAGATGGAGCCACATTGATCAAATATCACACTGATAAGCCGCAAATATCTTATCTGTTTTACCCCAATTTCGATACCGATCCCCACCCAGCCTTAAAAGCTAGCATCTGTATTGACTTAAAAACCCTCTTCATCACTCACCGAGACTACGAAACTAGGGCAAATCCGCCGATTTTGCACCGAAAGGAAACATTTGTTACCAGCGACTACCCACGCTACGAAGAATTTGCTAAACTCACTCAACAAGAACAGGAATTAGGATTGCTCAACGACAAAAGCGACATCGGCACTTGTGAAGGTTGGGCAAAATGCCTTGCTACCCACGGGGTAGAAATCAGGGAGCATCAAGTTTATTCAATTAAGGAAAATTAAGGAATAATCACACTGTTAGATCATTGTTGATATGTATCTTAAATAAAGGAAATCCTAGCAGATTTGTGTGCTTATACGAAATTAGACAGCAGGTATGGCAAGATAACTGCAATTCAACTTAGATAACAAGGAATCTTCAATATTGTGCAAGTAAATAAATCGCTGCTACGAATTTTTGGCAGCCAGAAGATGGGAGCTTTGTTATTTCTTGGCTTTTCATCAGGGTTGCCGTTATATTTAACTAGTCAGACATTACAAGCCTGGTTGACCAAAGAAGGGATCAGCTTGGCAGCGATCGCCGCTTTTAGTTTAGTCAAGCTACCCTATTCTTTAAAATTTCTCTGGTCGCCTTTACTAGATAGATTTGTACCGCCTTTTTTGGGGCGGCGTAGAGGTTGGCTGGTAATTATACAAGTAGCATTACTGTTAAGTATAGCTGCGATGGCTTTACAAAATCCATCCCAAGGGCTACAACCCTTAATAATTGCTGCTGTAGCCGTTGCTTTTTTTAGCGCCAGCCAAGACATTTTAGTTGATGCTTACCGCACTGATGTAGTGGAAGTAGAAGAAAGAGGTGCTGGGGCATCTATTTACTTGTTGGGTTATCGCATTGCCATTCTAGTAACTGGTTATGTCACCCTATTTTTGGCAGATAGAATGCCTTGGCAAGCTGTTTACTTATTGATGGCGCTGTTGATGCTCGTAGGCTTGCTAAGTTCTATTTTTGCACCAGAACCAGTCCTGCGCGATCGCCCGCCTCAGACTTTATCCGCCGCCGTCAAATTACCCTTTATTGAATTTTTCCAGCGTCATGGCTGGCTACAAGGACTTTTAATTTTGGTATTTATTGTGATCTACAAGTTGGGAGATTCTTTACTGAAGAATGTATCCACCCCATTTTTGTTAGATAAAGGCTTACATTTTACTCAAACCGACATCGCGTTTCCTGGTGCTTTGGGAATTTTCGCCACTATTGTTGGCACCTTAACAGCAGGAGCAATAATGACTAAAATTGGTGTTAATCGCTCGCTCTGGATATTTGCTATACTTCAAGCTGTCGGTAATTTGGCTTTTTTTGCGCTAGCAGTAGTCGGCAAAAATTTCTATCTGATGTTAGCTGCCGTTAATATCGAACAATTCTGTGCTGGTCTAGAAACTGCTGCTTTTGTAGCATTTTTGATGAGTCTTTGTAACCAAAGCTTTTCAGCTACACAGTACGCCTTACTTTCCAGTTTACAAGCTTTTAGTAGAGATATTCTCACCGCTCCAGCAGGTACATGGGCACAAGCCACCGGTTGGTCTACATTCTTTCTACTGACAGCAATAGCAGCTTTGCCAGGATTACTATTATTGCCATTTTTTGCCCCTTGGAACCCCAAGCCAGTGGTAGTATTATCCAGACCAGGACTTGACGACGAAGAAGAGGATATATGGGGAATCAAGTAGTTATTGCTGTCGGCACATTTATTCTCTTACTGACTGGTTTATTACTTGGGTATGTTCTCTCGCAGTTAGTTCTGGGATATCTAGCATTTAATCTCCTAACTTTTTTCGGAACACTTAGCCTAATTTTAATTTTTGGTACACTTTATTACGTTTTATTTTGGCAGTTACGAAGAGATCAGTCTCGACCATCAACTATAAATCAAGGGATATCAAACCAGGTAGACGAAGGTGTATCTGATAGTTATCTCAAAAACAGGCTAATCGCTAAATTATCCGGTGACACTGCCGCAGCCGAACGGTTGATTGAACAGGCAAAGGAAACTTATCCTGGAATGCCAGAAAATTGGTATTGCGAAAGAGTGCTTGATGACTTGGAGCGCAGCTAATATGTGGGGGCAGGGGGCAGGGGGCAGGGGGCAGGGGGACAAGGGGAATAATTATATTCAATTCCCAATTCCCAATTCCCAATTCCCAATTCCCAATTCCCAATTCCCACATACAGAAAATTGCTAAAATGAAGAATAATTCACAAATCTTCAGCTAAGTTCTCATAAAAGTTCCTAGCTCCCTTTGCAATTAAAATATGGCTATTTTTCGTCAATACATCGCCCCACTGCTTGTAGTTTTGGTATTTGTCTTTGCTTTAGTGGCAGTCAGCGCCCGCATCTTCTTACCATCAGACATGGCAGCACCCGCACCAATTGAAGAGGTAGGAGTAAGTTCTCAAACTACTCCTGGTAATTTGCCACCAGCAGTACATACTAATTCGTAATTCGTAATTCGTAATTGGTATAAGTCACATAGTCAACTCAATAAACGCCAGAAGTGTCTGAGCAACTACTACCAGGGTATATTATCCGCAGTGGTTCCTTATTGGAGCGATCGCTGCTGCTTAAATTCATACAGCGAACTTACCAGGATCTCTTTCCCAATGAGGATTTTTCTCACCTAGAGCAAACTGTTAAGCAATACTTCTCCAGCGATACGCCCTTGTGGTGGGTAGAAGATGAGGGGGAGCAGGGGGACAAGGGGACAAGGGGACAAGGGGACAAGGAGAATAACTATACTCAATTCCCAATGCCCAATTCCCAATTGCCCATTGCTTGCCTCTGGGTGGGCAATGCTATAGATCAAGTGCAGGGTAATCGCCATGCTCACATCTTTATCCTCTATGTTGTGCCAGAATATCGGCGGCGAGGTATTGGTACAGCCTTAATGCAATATGTGGAAAATTGGGCCATTCAAAGAGGCGATCGCCAGATTGGATTACAAGTCTTTCAATCCAACAAACCTGCATTAAATCTTTACAATCAGTTAGGTTATCAAACCCAATCCCTGTGGATGGTAAAATTCCTGAGTGCAGAAAAATAAATAGAGGATAGCCGTAATATACTTTAGTGTTTGAGTATGTAGCGGTTCTCGTTTGGATAAAATTCAACGAGGGGAAAGGAAAGTGTATAATTACGCAACTTATAAAGTTTTAACTTATTGGCACGGGGGATTATGTGTTAATCCCTTTTCGGGATTGAAATGAAATTATGTATGACGAAGACGATCTAAGCCTACTCGATATTGAGGAGGAACTAGAAAGCCCCCTAGATAAAATAGAGCCGCTAACTGACGATTCAGTTGTGGTGAAGCCCGATCCAGAAGTGATGCTAGCCCTCCTGGAAAATCCCCAACCTCAACAAAGAATGTTAGCGGCGCGTGCTTTTTGTGATATAGAAGATGCGCGTGCTACTCCCCATTTAATTCGCCTGTTAACTGATATCTGCCCCTTAGTCAGGGTTAGCGCATCTTATGCCCTCGGACGCAATCCCAGTTCCGAAGCAGTGACTCCATTAATTACTCAACTAAACAGTGATTGGAATGGCTATGTGCGTAAAGGCGTTGTTTGGGCTTTAGGAAACTGTCGCGATCGCCGTTCTTTACCGCCCCTAGCAGATGCCTTAAGAACTGACATTTCCGCAGTGCGTTTGTGGGCTGCTAGCGCTTTAGCACAGATGGCAGAAGTGGGTTATGAAGCAGTTATCGGGGCAATACCACCATTGATTGAAGCCTTAGTCAAAGATCCCGTGGCAGCAGTGCGGAGTAATAGTGCTTGGGCAATTGGTCAACTGTGCCGCGAACTGCCTTCTAATGTAGTTTATGCCACAGCGATCGATGCTCTAATTCAAGCCTTTGCCGAAGATCAAGATTTGGGAGTCAGGGAAGATGCGAAAGCTTCACTGTTAGGAGTGGGCGATCCACGTGGCTTACAGCTGATTGAAACCCTAGAACAAGAAGGATGGTTTTGATTGGGAATTGGGAATTGGGAATTGGGAATTGGGCATTAATTGCTTGAATCTCAACTCCTCACTTTTGTACAGACGCGATTAATCGCGTCTCTGTCTAACCTTCAGCTACAGCTTTGACCAAATTTAAGTCATAAGGACGCTCAGTATCATCTTCACCTAGATATTCACCATTTTGAATTTCCAGAATAACTAGGGGGATATGTCCAGGATTTTCCACCTTATGTAAGGTTGCTGCGGGGACATAAGTTGATTCGTTTCGATTCAGCAATATTTCTGCATCGCCACAAGTTACCTTAGCTACACCAGAGACTACAACCCAATGTTCATTGCGGTGATAATGAATTTGTGGTTTAATTCCGTGCCTGGGCTTGATTTCAACACGGCTAATTCTATAAGTATCTCCCTCTTCGATCACCTCCACCTCACCCCAGTATCGTGTGCCTGAATGTGGAGGCAATTCGTTGATATTTGACTGAGTATTATTTTCATTGGGAGTCATAATCAATTTCTCAACCAGATAAGTATTAGTATTTTTCTGTAATTTACAGTAAATTTACCGTAAACGGGATAAACCTGGATAGGCAGATACAGCCACAACTGCCCTAACCTGACTCTAGGGAATTATCGTAAATAAAAGGGCAGGACTTACGCAAGAACCCTCTAAAACTCTTATTCCTTTGTGTCCTACCCTTCAGGAAGCCACTTCGTGTCTATGCGTCCTTTGCGGTTCGTTTTATCAAGATTTTGCGTAAGTCCTAAAGGGTTTAAGACCCCAACCTTTATAGGTAGACCCAGCTTCAGCCGGGGTTTAGAT
Source organism: Nostoc sp. DedVER02 (assembly GCF_034530675.2). Classification (NCBI taxonomy): domain Bacteria; kingdom Bacillati; phylum Cyanobacteriota; class Cyanophyceae; order Nostocales; family Nostocaceae; genus Nostoc; species Nostoc sp. DedVER02. The sequence continues at coordinate 141,566 of NZ_JAVRCP020000009.1, read as the reverse complement.
CCCCATCTGAAATTGTCTTTAATTTTGAATTTTGAATTGTTATTCATCCCCCTGTATACTGAATCCGATAAATCCGATTATTGGCTTCTTCTGTTACTAATAAACTGCCATCTGGCAACACGAGTAAACCTACAGGCCGTCCCCAAGTGGTTGGTACAGAAGGATTTAGTAAAAATCCTGTGAGAAAGTCTTCGTAGTAGCCAAGCGATCGCCCTTTAGCATCGAAGGGAACAAATACAATTTTATAACCAGTGCCGCGATCGCGATTCCAAGAACCACGAAAAGCAGCAAAAGCACCATTCCGGTATTTTTCTGGAAACGTTTTACCATCATAAAACTGCAAACCCAATGCTGCTGAATGCGCTTGGAACAGCACATCTGGGGTTTGGGTACGGGCTGCTAAATCGGGGCGTTTACTTTTGCCATCAGTTTTTTGACGCGGATCTAGGTTATTTGGTGTCAGATACGCATAAGGCCAGCCGTAAAATCCCCCCTGTTTAACCCGTGTCAGGTAATCTGGAACCAAGTCATCACCGATGCCATCGCGTTCGTTAATAGTGGCGTAAAGTTCCTTCGTTACAGGGTTAAAATCTAAACCAACTGGGTTACGCAAGCCTGAAGCGAAAGTTTGCTGCTGGGAACCATCTAAATTCATCACCTGTATCGAAGCGCGTGGTAGAGGTTCTTCATCTACATTGGTTCCCGATCCAACTGAGACATATAATTTATTGCGCTCGGGCGAGACAACGACATTGCGCGTCCAATGGTTGTTATAACCTTGGGAAGGCAAATCGGCGATTTTCTTCCCTTCACCCGTAATTTTGTTTTGGCCTTGGCTATAGGGAAAACGTACTACAGCATCTGTATTCCCCAGAAAAAAGGAATTATCTGCAAAAGCCATCCCAAAGGGTCTATTAAGTCCGTTGTCTCTACTAGCAAAGGTTTCTCGAACATCGGCTACACCGTCACCATTGCTGTCACGTAACAAACGAATGCGGTTTTGCCCGGTTTCAGTCACCAAGACATCACCACTGGGAGTTAAAGCTAGCCAGCGTGGTGCATCTAAACCTTCGGCAAAGACATTAACTCTAAAGCCTCGTGGTACACGCAGCACCGGATTTTGTGGGATGGGCACAACTTCAGGCCGCTTAGAAGCACTTTCAGTTGCGAAGGGTGCTGGTAAATTCTTGAGATTTATCCGAATAGGCGTAGGTGAAAGTGCTTCTGTGCGGACAATATTTTTTTGCTGTGTAGGATTCTGTGTTTGTTGGGTAGAAGATAGAGATATTTGTGGTGTGGGATTATCTGAGGAAGCGCGAGTCTGGTTACACGCTGCTGCCAAAGTCAGTAAAAAAACTGGTAGCAAGAAACGCGCAAAGACTTTCATGGCGATACTATGACACAATTTTCTTACTTTAGACTTGAGACTTGATAGTTGTCACCAGTCTAAAGTCCGATTTTTCTTACCTAGTCAACCTATAGGAATCCGGTTTGAATTTATGAAAACATACGTAGTAACGCACCAAACCCTCTATAATAGTGCGTTACGAACTCCGTTCTAACACACCCTACAATACCTAATTTTGTTCAAAAATCAAATAGTAATCCCATATTACAAGATTAGATACTGGGAAAATAATTCCCAATTTCCAACATTCATACATATAAGCATTTGTTAGCTAATAAAAGTTTTTCAAATTCGGGTGCTGGCAGTGGACGACTAAATAGAAAACCTTGCATAGAATTACAGTTGTGTTGGCGCAAAAAAGCTAGTTCTGCTTCCGTTTCTACACCTTCAGCAATTACATCTAAATTTAGATTATGACCCATTTGAATTAATGCTTTTGTAATGGCTGATTTCTGGGGATCGTTAGTAACATTGTGGATAAAATAACGGTCAATCTTTAATGTATTAATTGGTAAATTTTTCAAATAAATTAAAGAAGAATAGCCTGTACCAAAATCATCGATCGCAATTTTTATACCCAAGGATTGCAATTTAGTCATAGTAGCGATCGCATTATTTACATCTTGCATAATCATGCTTTCAGTTAGTTCTAACTCTAAATCATCTGGTTGCAAATTATTCATCGCTATAAAATTGACTATTTTACTAATAAAATCTGGTTGGTTAAATTCAATTACTGACAAATTCACAGCAAGACTCAAAGAACTAATTCCGGCATCTCGCCAGCTTTTTATTTGATTACATACACTTTTTAATACCCATTTCCCAATTGGAACAATTAAACTACTAGACTCTGCTAACGGAATAAATTCTGTTGGGTAAACCATACCTAATTCTAGACTTTGCCAGCGTAATAAACTTTCCGCTGCTACTATTTTTCCAGAAGCAATATCGACTATTGGTTGATAATAAATTTCAAATTCTTGAAGTTTATGTTGTTTGATCGCTCTGTGCAAGTTAATTTCTAATAACTGCATTTTAGGAGATAAGTTGTTAATGGCATTTTGAGGAGATAAATACTTTTTTAAAGTAGCGTACTTTTCCAAACGATTTATAATTGCACTTAATAACTCAGCCCTAGTAAATGGCTTAGTTATATAGTCATCTGCGCCCATATCCATACCTTGACGGAAGTCAGATTTGGCAGATTTGGCAGTGAGAAAAATGAAGGGAATTGTTGCTGTTGATGGATCTTGGCGTAACGCTGTTAACACGCCATAACCATCAATTTCTGGCATCATCAGATCGCAGAGAATTAAATCCGGAACTTCGCTAATAGCTAGATGTATACCGATTCTGCCATTAGCCGCAGCAAGAGTTTCAAAATCCTCTGCTTCTAACAAATCTAAAATGTTTTCACGTACAGCTTCCTCATCTTCTATTACTAAAATTTTGGGCATAATTTTCCTCAATTTATCTTTTATTATTTAATTACAAAATGATAGGAAACTTTGTACTAAATCCGGCGTGCCTATGACAAATATTTTACCGTGTAGATATCTACACACTTTTTTACAATTGCTATTCTTAATCCAGTGTCTAGTATACGATCGACATTACTAGCACGATGAAAGGATTCTAATACCCAATGGAAATGGTTAGCCCAAAAGCCAGGATATTCAAGTTTTTCCTAATAAACCGTAATAGCAACAAAATTTTCGCTAATAAATGTACTAAGAAAATATCTTGAATTTTAGTAAGTGTAAATTATTTCTCCGAGAGAGAAATATGTATCGCAGATGTTGTTGGCTGACAATTAGCGTCCACCATATTTCCCAATATGAAGACCCAACGAGGTCTTTTGGTTGTAGTCTGCAAAAGTTGATTGCTGTTTGCTTCACCTCTATCAGGAACCTTCTGTTATCAGCAATCCGCTCAACTGGAAAGTACCATTTAATACGGCGTGAAATTAACTCTCACCTTTATGCAATGATACTTTTGCTACACATGAGATACTATTCACACAAACTCCCATGAGGCAAGCCCATTTGTCGTATCTGTCAGTACTATAGCGTGTGCTAGTTACCATTTCTACTTGGGTAATTGTCTCTCAATGAAAAACCGAATAGCCCGGCGTAGACATCGCATTTACACATAACTATTAGTGTTTTTAGTACAACTAGCAGCTATAAATAAACAGTCAATTCTTAACTCTAAGCCTTGTAGCTCAATAAGCACAGGTAAAGTTTGCATAGATTTTTACAATAGCTATTATCGAAAAATAGTTATATAAAGCTGCTTATCTAAAATATTCTCCAATATTTTGACCCTAAAGAAGTGATAATAATTGGGATATAAAGACAGCAAAGATTGTGTTAAGAATTACAAAGTAGCTTATATACAGTTACCTGGTCATAGGGTATGAGGCATTAGACATTTTTTGGACTTACGCAAAACTACACGTAGTAGGGGCAATTTTTTGCGTAAGTCCTGATTTTTATTCTTTTCCTACTCCTCTACCTCTTGACTAAGGACGCATCTGCACCCGTCGTTCGCCGTAACGCAATAGCCTTTCTATAGTTACAAGTCGATTTTCCCAAACTTTGACTTGATAGGAATTCGACTTAATTTCTTGGCTCATCAATACTCGAAATTGTGACTGGAACCGAGTTAGAGAGGCTTTCGCCACTAGTAACTTACTAGGAGAAGGAGAAGCAGCAAGCTGATTTAAAGCACTGCGTAAAACTTCTGCCTGGTTGTTAAAATCTGATATTTTCTGGGCAGGTCTTTGCAGTGGGTCATTTTGGAAAACAAACTTCCATTCTCGTTGCAGCGCGGTGTAACGGATGGCGGCAGTTTGAAAAGGTTGGCGGTGAGGAATCGGTTCGCTTTTTGTAGATTGAACTCTACCTTGGGTGTTAATAAAAAGTTTTTGTAGCTCGTTGTTAAAATTCTCTGCGGCAAAGAGTGCGTAACCGCTAACTGGCAAGTCCCTTACCAACTGGAGTTGATCGAACGTGCCGATAGTTGGTAAAGAAAGTAAGCGAATTCCCGGCACTAACAATGTAGCTCCCAATTGTTTAGAGGCGATCCAGGGTTGGGCTAGTCTTTGAAACCGAGAAGTATCCAGAGCATAAGTCATGGGAACGATTAAATCGACATCTCCCCGCCTTGCCCAAGTTTCCCAGTTTTGTTGAATTTTTTGAATTCGCTCTTGTTCTGGCAAAGGGAATACAGCAACCGACAAAATCAAATTCGGTCGTTTTTGTCGCAACTGCTCTGAAACTTGGGCAACAAAACTATCAACTTTTTCGGTGCGAAATGCCGTCCATTTTTGCCACAAGTCTGGTTGACTGGGAGAAATATTTATCGGATCTATGCCAGTAAGTTGCTGAAACTGAGTTCTTGCAGCTTTGCCATAGCCGTAAGTTCGACCTGCTGATGGGTCTTGAAAGGGGTAGCGAATATAGTCTAGCTGTAAACCATCCACGTCATAGCGAGTAACGATTTCCTCGTACAGCTTGAGTAAGTATTGCCGCACTTCGGGGTTGGCTGGATCAAAGAATGGTTTAGTTTGACCTACGGGAATCATGTTGCCAAGATTATCGTAGTTTGCCCAATCGGGATGAGCCGCCAGTACTGGCCCTGGATAATTTGGACTAACGTTGATAATCTCATTATGCCGTTGATTACCAGCAGCAAAAGTCCAAACCCAAGCGTGTAATTCCATGTCGCGCTCATGGGCTAATTTCACGGCATCTTCTAGTGGGTTCCACCCATGAATTAATGGGTTTTGCTCTTTTGCAACTTGGCTGGGATAAATGGTATAGCCAGCATTAACAGTTTCAAAGAAGACAGTATTAATCCCAGTTTGGGCTAGGCGATCGAAAATTTGGGCTAATCCCGCTTTGCTACCAGCACGAACAATCGTCCCGCGATCTAACCAAACTGCCCGAATTTCTGGTTGAGCCAATCTCCGATCAACAGGGAACTGTTGCCACAAAATTCTCTTTGCTGTCAGCCACTGCTGACGAGCTAAAGCGTAGTTTTTTTGAGCAATCAATTGGGGTAAGTTGTTGGCAATTACTCTTACTTGTGCCAAGGCTTGGTCTTTGCTTATGGCTATCCCCCCCAATTTAGTTGAGGCTAATTGGATTGGCTGCTCCTTGATAGATTGGGGGGTGTAGGTATCCAGATGCCTAGAGGACTGTTTTCCTTCAGATATCCCAACGCCTTCGTTAACCGCATCGGCTGACACCGCTAAATTAGCGCTTTCCACCCGACCAATAAGATTTTCTAGCTCTTGTTGGAGAGCGATCGCTTGATTAGTGTCAATCGGCTCATTGGAGTTGGGTGCAACATCTAGACGCACCGCCTGTTCCAACTGATCGATCGCCTCTTGAGAAGTGGGTGGTTTAACTATAGGAACCGCTCTCGGTATGGGAGCAGTGGCAGTTTTAGCAGGAGAAGATAAGGGAGATGAACTACTCCTGTGCCCCTCTGCCCCCCTGCCCCCTGCCCCCTGCCCGCCTACCCCCTGCCCCCTTGGTGCAGCCGCCACTGTTGTAGAGCAGTTTGGCGAACCTCCTGCTATTTTTTTCATCCGATTCGATGGTGCTAGCGCTGTCAAATAATGATTTATAGAAGCTTTTAACCAGGCATTATCTAATTCTGCTGCTGAGGCTGTATCTGTTCCCCAGCGCCAGCCCAAAAAGGTGGTACGCTCGGTTGTCACTACTGCGGCTGGATTATCTTTGGAATTCCAAACAGCAGGAGATTCAACGCCCATATCATTAGGAATCACAACGCCGCCGCGTACTTTGCCAAAGAGTTCAGTTTGATTTGCCGATTCTGAGATTTTAGTTTTTGTGGGCTTGATCTGTTCTGTGTCACTGAGGCTGAATCCCCAATAACCTCCTAAGAGCGATCGCAATAACTGCCGCACTCCTGGCGATGACAAACTACCTACGGGGCCACTAGCAATCAAGCGCCCTCCCTTACTCATCCAATCTTCGAGAGCGATCGCTTGGGTTGGCGTTAATGTCTCGACGTTGGGCAAAAATAATACCCGGCGATCGCCCCAATCTGCACTACTTTTGACATCACTTAAGGGAATTACACAATATTTCATCCCTATTGTCTGCAAGCGGTCAGTTATCCCTGTCCATTGATTCGCATTTTCTTGGCTATGCACTACACTCAATACAGGTTCTTCAGTCGCCGCCGTGACTGGCAAAATACTAAAACTATTTAAAATCAAAAAGTTAAAACTTAAAATGAAGAATCCGGCTTTCTTTATTTGGAAATTTGCCTTTTCATGAAATTCTTTCCGATTCTTCACTACTGACTCCTCAGTGGATTAACTATTAATCATTACTTCTTATTTATCATCCAGCATAACAATAAATTACCTCCGAAGAACAACTGATCTTTGATAACTAAACCTGAACAAAATTAGAAATGCATGTTTTGATTAAATCTTCAACTCCTGCTAGGGGGAAAACTTTTGTATTTAGTCTTCCAGCTAATTCCTCAATACTCATATCATCTAAAAATACCAATTCCCCATTTTTTAACATTACATTGGGCAGCAAAATCCCATCACCTAAATCTTGCCCTTCTAAATTTAGAAGTAAATCATAACCAGTTAGTAATCCGGTTACACTGATAGTTTGCCCCCAATAATCACTACATAAAGCACGCATATTAACTTCTAAACCTTCAACACAATTTAAGCGTTTCAAAATAGGTTGAAATGCTTTTTCTACGGCGTTGCCCACTACCCAGGTCAATTTTCTTTGAGGATATACTTTTGGCGGAAGTAATTCTGCTGCAACGGTGGCAAATTGCTTGATAAATAGTTGAATTGAGCCAACTCCGTTATCAATTTGAGGATATTCTTCATATTCAGACTCGCTGGGTAATTCCTCACCCGCAATCAAAAACCACTCATCGGCTAACCAAACAACGCTAGAACCGAATTGTTTGCGAAATTGCCCTGAAAGCGTTTTTACTTGAGAAATCACTTCTTGAGCTTTTTCTTTAGTTACAGGGATAAGTTCATCTTCTGGAGGGCGAAATCGTGTCAACCCAACTGGCACAACTGCCACTGATGCCACCGCAGGAACTTCACCAGTATGAAAAGACGTTAAATCTTTGAGAGTTTGTTCTAGATGTTTGCCATCATTTATACCAGGACAAACAACAACTTGAGCATGAATTTGTAATCGCCTTTTTTGAAACCACTTGAGTTGTTGTAAAATTTGTCCGGCACGCTGATTTTTTAATAGTCTAATTCTCACATCAGCTTCTGTCGCATGAACAGAAACATATAATGGAGACAAACGCATTTGCTCAATTCGCTGCCATTCTCTTTCTGTCAAATTAGTCAGGGTAAGATAAGAACCATACAAAAAACTCAGACGATAATCGTCGTCTTTCAAATACAAGCTGGTGCGTTTACCAGGTGGCTGTTGATCGATAAAGCAAAATGGACAGCGATTATTACACTGAATTAAGCCATCAAATAGGGCTGTTTCAAATTCTAGTCCCAAGTCTTGATCGTAATCTTTTTCAATTTCCAGACTATGAGTTTTACCAGAGGCATCTAAAACTTCTAGTTCTAAAATTTCATCAGCACACAAAAACTGATAATCAATTAAATCACGGGGACGTGTGCCATTGATTGCAACGATCGCATCCCCAGCCTCAAAGCCAATCTCTGCGGCTATTGAGTCGGGAAGAACCTTGGTAATTCGGGCAGGATTAATATTCATTGGGAATGGGGAATTGGGAATGGGGAATTGGGAATTAGTCATTTGCTTTCAACAAATGACTAATGACTAATGACTAATGACAAATGACTATTATTTAATTATCCTTTCCAACCTGATGCGATCGCAGCTAAAATTGCGCTACCGAATGCTAATCTATACCAAACAAAAATTAAAGTATTTTTGGTTGCTAAGTACTTGATTAAGAATGCAATTGATAGGTAGGAAAAAATAAAGGTTGAAATAATCCCTACAATTAACAGTCCCACAATGTTATCTGGCAATTCGTGGGCTTGAAATGATTTGAATATTTTCAAACTTTTATACAGCGTCGCAATGGTAAGAGTTGGAAAGCCTAACAAAAATGAGAATTTCGCTGCTGTATCGCGTTCTAATCCCAAAAATAAGGCAGTTGTCAACGTTGATCCAGAACGAGAAACGCCGGGAATTAAAGCAAGTGTTTGTCCCAAGCCAACTAAAATCCCATCCCGAATCTGCAATGAATTAAAATCTCGCTTGCGAGTACCAATTTTTTCTGCCAAACCTAGTAAAAGTGCCATGATGATTGACATAATGGCAATAATTAATGCACTTTCCGGTAGAATGTCTTTCAAAAGAAAGCCGAAAACCAAGGCAGGTAGCGTTCCTACTACAATCCCCACCAGAATTTTCCACTCTTCACGTTGCCAATCTTTCTCTTTGAATGCTTCAATTCCACCTTTGATAATATTAGTAATCAGCGACCAGAAATAACCCACAATTGCGATCACACTGCCAAATTGAATGGCATCGACAAAATCTTTAGAACCTAACTCTTTCCAACCAAATATCTTGGTAAAAATTAGAAGATGTGCAGTGCTACTAATTGGCAAAAACTCTGTAATACCTTGAACAATACCCAAAATAAAAGCTTGAATAAATTCCATAGCAATTAATACCTTTTTCCTTTCCTAGACATCATTATGAACATTGATTGTCTAGATGATGTTGGTTTATATACTCTCTACTGCACCTAATCTTATAGAAATTTGATTTTACCGATCAATAACATCATCTAAGACGCTGACCATGTTCTTACACCCACCTGAATAAGTCAACGAAATTTTAGCAGTTCATCAAACTTTAATATTTAGCGGATTGATACCGTCCACTTTTTAACTGTTAAATTTTACAGTCCAGTTTTGTAGTGCTTAAGTTACAAAAACTACAAAACCGTTTTGTACGTAGTGCAACTTCAATGGATTAGTCTGGTGCAGAATGTTTGGACTAGTTTGCACCCGCGTTGGGTGAAATTTCAGTATAATTACAATGCCCCAGGGGGGGATTTTAAAATGTGATATCTTAAATAAAATAAAGTTTAGTAACAAATATTAAAAACTTTGATTAATAATACACTATCGTCTTACAGTGCTTCTACCCCTTCTATTGATACCGAGTTGGATTTGGCTGATACTCAGCAAAAGGGAATCAGGCAATTGGAATCTGCACTCTCTTTTTCTCCTTCTTTACCTTTATCTATTTCTGCCCGACAACATTGGTTAGTATTTGCGGCGGCGGTGTTTTTGGTGTCAGTGCCAGTATTTATAGAAGCGCCAATAGTGCGATCGCTACCAACTCTCAGTTTAGCGTTGACAGCATTTTGGGTATGGCTAAGTTTTACCTTAATGTCACGTCCTGCAACTTATGTCTGGGGCGATTTGCTCTTAGGCTTTAGCTGGAGTTGGTTAGCAGGCGCGATTTACTGGGGCTGGTTACGTTGGGAACCCGTATGGCATCTCCCAGTAGAATCTATAGGATTACCGTTTGCTTGCTGGTGTCTAGCAAAGAATTGGGGCAAGGTTGGTAGCTGGTTTTATTTAGGATCTTTACTCGGTACTGTTTTAACAGACGTATATTTTTATCTAGTAGACTTGATGCCCTACTGGAGGCAAATTATGAGAGTAGATGTAGATTTAGCGCCACAAATCTTACAAAATGCCCTGATGCAAGTACAAACACCTTGGGGACAAACTTGGGCCATAATTCTCGCCTTAATGCTTTTAACAGTCGGGATTTTCGCTTTAGGTGGAAAGCAAAGACATTGGTATGCCTTTGGTGGCGCAGTTTTAAGTACCATTTTGGTAGACAGCCTGTTTTTGTTAGCTGCGATCGCAGCCTGAAAAAGGCAGGACGTTACAACGATCGTGTAGGCTTCTCTTACCAAAACTTTTTCTAGTCAGCCTACAGCACATCAAGAATGATGCTGTAGATAAGTAATTAGTTAAGAAATATTACATAACAGTCCATTACCCTCAAGTCTTCTTGCTAGGGTTTTTGGTATTAGACATCAGACGGTTTTGTATCTGCTTAAAAGGTAAAATCAGCCACCCCGAAAAGATTTCATCTGGCAAGGAATACACCAGGATCGTTGATATAAGGCTATTACAGCTATATAGACACTGCGATCGCGATAAAAATTTTTGTCAAAACTACAGTCAAACCCAGTAACAGTAAATATTGTGGATATTAATACGCTGTATATTAGTTTCTGATGACTGCTGTGTTAATTAAGCTATCAGGTTTTGTTCTTTGTCCTTTGTCCTTTGTCCTGTGTCCTCTAACGTAGACGCATTAGCGGCTTCACGCAGGGTATGACCAATGACCAATGACTAACGAGCAATTACGGCTGTTAGCTTAAAACTTTTATTTCTGTTGATGGAAAGAGGTAGAAAATCGTGAAAGGATTGGCGCGTTTATTAACAGTGTTTAGTTTGTTACTTAGTTGCTGGGGATGGTTGGGAACAACTCAGATAGCCCAAGCTGCTAGTTTCAACAGTTTTGTTCCTCAAGTGCCAATTCTGGCAATTGAGCGGCAGAATCGGGCAGATGCGAAGCTAGGAACGGAATTTGGTAAAAAAATTGATTTAAATAATACCAACGTCCGAGCTTTTCAACAGTTTCCAGGGCTTTATCCTACCTTGGCTAAAAAAATCATCAAAAATGCTCCCTACAAAAATGTAGAGGATGTATTGGATCTTCCAGGATTGAGCGATCGCCAAAAAACAACTTTGCAAGCAAACTTGAGTAATTTTACCGTCACAGAACTAGAACCTGCCTTCAACGAAGGAGACGATCGCTTTAACAACGGCATCTACAGATAACTGCACGTTGCAGTGAATGTAGCCAATAGCAGCCCACTCCTGATTCCAAGGAGTGGGATTATTCTATTAAAGATAAGGAAGGACAAGGAAGACGAGGAAGATTAGGGAGATGAGATAGACAAAGTAAAACTTTTTCCTTGTCTCCCCCTGCCCCCTGCCCCCTGCCCCCTGCCCCCTGCCCCCTCTCCCCTCCCCCATTACCTTGCCTCAGATAGATATTCCTAGCCAATTTGATGTCTTAGTAGTCGGCGCTGGTGCTGCTGGACTATACACAGCACTGTGTCTACCAGAGTCCTTACGAGTCGGCTTGATTACCAAAGAAACTGTTGCTTTGTCCGCTAGCGATTGGGCACAAGGTGGTATTGCCGCAGCCGTTTCCCCGGAAGATTCTCCTACGCTACACATTGAAGATACGATCCGGGCAGGTGCAGGTTTGTGCGATCGCACCGCTGTAGAATTTCTCGCCCAACTTGCCCCTAGCTGTATTCAATCCCTAGTTAACTTGGGAGTTGCTTTTGACCGTCATGGTCAAGCCTTAGCTTTAACTTTAGAAGCTGCACATTCTCGCAACCGCGTTCTCCACGCTGCGGATACCACAGGGAGGGAAGTTACAACGACCCTCACCGCCCAAGTATTACGTCGTCCGAATATTCAAGTCATTCAGCAAGCTTTAGCTTTGAGCTTGTGGATTGAACCCGAAAGCGATCGCTGTCAGGGAATCAGCCTGTTTTATCAAGGTGAGATCGCATGGATTAAAGCTGGTGCTGTGATATTGGCAACTGGCGGCGGCGGCCAAGTATTTGCCCAAACCACTAACCCGGCTGTAAGTACAGGTGATGGGGTAGCGATCGCATATCGGGCTGGGGCTATTCTCCGCGATTTGGAATTTGTGCAATTTCACCCCACAGCACTGACTAAACCTGGTGCCGATCGCTTCCTCATTAGCGAAGCTGTACGCGGCGAGGGGGCACACCTTGTCGATAATGAAGGGCGGCGTTTTGCCTTTGACTATCATCCTGCGGGTGAACTTGCGCCCAGAGATGTGGTCAGCAGAGCAATTTTTAGCCATTTACAACGTACCGCCGTTGATTTAGCAACTGCACATGTGTGGTTGGATATGCGTCCCATCCCCGCCGACAAGATTCGTCACCGCTTTCCTAACATCATTAAAGTTTGTCAGCATTGGGGAGTTGATGTCTTCCATGAACCAATTCCTGTAGCGCCTGCTGCCCATTACTGGATGGGTGGAATTGTCGCCGATCTGATGAATCGCACAAATATCCCTGGTTTGTATGCGGTGGGTGAAACCGCTAGTACTGGGGTACATGGGGCAAATCGCCTTGCCAGTAATTCCCTGCTGGAATGTATTGTCTTTGGGGCCCAGATGAGTCAAATTGAGTTGGAAAATATCGGGTTCTCGTCAGAAATACCAGTGTTGCCATCACGGAAATTTAGCGTTGATCCTAGTGAGTGGCACATCCAGCAAGCACAACTAGAAGCACTCAGAGAGAAGTTACCGCGTCTAGTGTGGGAAAATGCTGGTATTTGTCGAGAGCAATCAAAGTTGGAAACTGCGATCGCCACTGTTGAATCTTGGCAGCAAGATTTTGCTTCTTTGCCTTTAAGTCAATTCTTGCTTGGTTTACGCCCAGCAGAACCAGCTAGTTTTGACTTACCAAATGTTGAACGGCAATTGCGACTTTGGGCAGAAACCCGCAATTTATTAGATGTGGCTGATTTAATTCTCAAAAGTGCTGCTTTTAGAACCGAAAGCCGTGGTGGACACTACCGTTTAGACTATCCTCAACCAGACCCAAACTGGCAAGTTCACACACTCGTACAAACACATCATTGGCGGAAATCTCCAATATTATCTTGAAGATTCTTCTGTGCCGCATTCCTCATCCATGTAATTATGGCTGGGTTAGGGACAGCCCCGTTCTAGTAATATTTTTTAATCAACCACCTTTGGTATCTCCCAAAGGAACAAGACTCTCTAACGCTATCAGGCGGAACTTCAGGCACTCTGATTTTGGTATATTTCCAAAGAAAAGATGTGGTGTCTAAGTATATGCGCTGCTTTACCACAATCTAAAATCCAAAATGACCATCAGCGAGTGCCGCTACCATGCTGACTGTCAGGGCCACCATAATTTGGTGGGATATATGTGTCTTTTAAATTTTGAGAATTGACTTTGCGGGCAATCAAAACATTGCTGCTAGTAGCACCAATAGTATTAGCACTTGCAGTACTAAATAGACTCGTGCAAGCAGCAACTTTCGGTAATAATATGTAGGCACTTATACAGAATATTATGACCTTTGTGATTCGGAAGTTAGTTTTCATTCGTTTCAGCAAATTTACTAATTTTTCGTTTCAAGAGTATTTTCATTGACTATCGTATATTCACTTATTTTTAAAAAAAATATATTTGAACTTTATTAAATTATTCCCAATAGCGTACAAGTAATTGTGGTGTTTGCTTGTATTTCAACCTTAATCTACTGATAATAAATAGTTTTCATACCTAAGTGGTATTCTTAATAAATCATTTTTACATCAGTCTAAAGTTAGATATGTTGATAGATTGCTGTAAGCGTTTTGCTTAATTCACTGTTTATTAATAATATCTTAATACTTTTAAGTAAAAATACCATGTTTCCTAAATAAACATTTCAAAAGATATAAAAAAATACTTGTTTTATTGTATATTTTTATTATAACTCTAGTAAAGGGATGTAAACTTAAAATAACAAAATTCTTCTATTGTAATAATTTCAACAACTATGAAAATACAAAATTACGTAATAACCTCAGATAGTATAAGTATTTTTTTGCGTGTAAAAATAATTACGATAAATTCTAAAAAGATAATTTTTTTGATTAATTCCGATGACTAATTGCTTTCTTGCCGATATTCTTAGTTTTATCGATCCGGTCAAAAAGCCTTGCTAAGTCTGCATTTTGACTAAACAAACACCTCTAGACATGTACAAAATGCTTTCTCAAAATCGCGCCTTGCAGATGTTTAAAGTCTATATTGCTAATTTGGTAGTAAAATTTTTTACTATAGTCAAAAAAATTTGAAAGTTTGACTTTTAACTAATTAAGCAAACTCGTAGCGATTTTTACCCAAGTGCTTGGCACGATACATTGCTGCATCGGCTTGTTTTATCAAAGTTTCACTGTCTTGACTGTTGTATGGGTAGACACTTATGCCAATACTGGCAGAGATTCGGATTGCATAGCCATCCAAAACAATTGGCTTGGTAATACTGCCTAAGATTTTTTCGGCAACTTTAGCAGCTATTTGGACATTCGGAATTGCCCGCAAAATTATAGTAAATTCATCGCCACCCAAACGAGAGACTGTATCGCTAGCGCGTAAAGAGTTGCTGAGTCTTTCAGCGATAGTCATTAGCAAGCGATCGCCAGTCTCGTGTCCCAAAGTATCATTAACTTGCTTAAAACCATCTAGATCGATAAACAGCAGTCCCAGCAACAGGTTATTGTGTTGCGCCCAATTTAATGACTCGTAAAGTTGTTCGGCAAAAAATTTGCGATTGGATAAACCGGTAAGGGGGTCGTGATACGCTAGATAACGCAAGTGGTCTTCTTTGAGCTTTAATTCATTATTAGAGCGGAATAGTTCAGCAGCAGTCCGCTTCAGCTGCTCCTCCATCAGCTTGCGCTGAGTAATATCTCGGATGACTCCAACTAAAAAGAAATTGCCAGCTGCGTCTTTGTGGAGCGATCGCTTAGTGGCAATTTGATGAGTCTGTCCATCAGCATTTGTAAATTCTTCTTCATGTTCCTGGGGTTTTTGAGTTCGGAACACCAGATCGTCCTGTTGTCGAAACACATCAGCTTCATGTTTAGGGAAAAAGTCATAGTCTGACTTTTCAATTAACAACTTATTCGGATAACCGATAAATCGACAATACGCCTCATTTAAAACAATCCACTGGTGTTGTTCATTTTTTACAAAAATTGGATCGGGAATTGTATTGATTACGTGATGCAAAAATTCTTTAGAACGTTTCCACTCTTCCTGAATATGGGCAATATGGCTAATCATCCAAATAGCTGAACTGCCAAAGCTAAACAGTGAGGGAAGGAGCGGTATCCACCAACCATACAAAAAAGCAATGTATGTAGTCAGAATCAATACAAAGCAAGAAACTACGATACAAAGCAGGTTCCTGGTAGCGTGTCGTATCCGCCATGTCGTCATGGCTCCCAGATAAGACCAGATAAAAATCCACAAGTATTCCATCAAGTCAGACCAAAATTTGAATAATGGTCGTCCATCAAGAGCAGCAGAGATTAACTCACTAATAAAATAAGCTTGCAGTTGAATGCCGGGTACAGGCTTTGCCGTACCTATTAGATTGCTGGAATATGGAATAAATACAAAATCCTGGAGACTGGGTGCAGTCGAGCCAATCAGTATAATCCGATCTTTGATTAAATTTTCTTGGACTTTATCTGCCAGTACATCTTTTATTGATACCTGGCGAAAACTACATAATTCTCCAGATGAACTTTGACATTTAGGTTTGGGAAAATTGGTCAGAATTTGGTATCCTCTATCATCAGCCCTCACATAAGCACCATCATTACCCTCAAAACGAGTAAATGATGCCTTACCCAATTGCAAGTACTTAGGGTTGCTTTTTGCTTTAGTGGGGGTAATTCCCTTTGGCTTTAAATACAATAAAGCCAACTTCAGGGCAAAACTTTCGTGTAACTGATTATCAACGTGCCAATACAATAAACTGCGGCGTACTTTCCCATCAAGATCGTACAGCACGTTATTAAAGCCAACTTGATCCTTATTCAGTCCTAGTGGAGGCAAAACACTAAAGTTTTTGTTTTTGTCATTTGCCAATAGTTCAATACCAATTAAGTTGGGCATTGACTGATAAGTATTACGGAGTTCTTGATTGCCAGGTTCTACGGGCAAATTTCTGTAGATATCTAAGCCAATAGCACGGGGTTTGTGGACATTTAATTTTTGCAACAATACTGCAATTTTCGCATCTGGAATCGGCCACAAACGTATTTCGTTTAAATATGCTTCATCAATCACTACGATTGTAATACGATCTTCTGGCGGTTCATTTGGACGTAAGCGAAACAATTGATCCAAAGCCGCAAACTCCAGAGATTGCAATAATCCGATAGAGTGCAACAGCACGACGCAGACTGCAATGCAGACGGCAGTAATCAATTCTCTGTGTCCTCGACTAAGCGATTGTTTGAGTCTCAAGATTAACTTTACAAAACGCTTGTCTAGCTGCTGATTCATTCCCATTACCTAGTGGGGAGAAATATTCTCTATTTCCGATAGCTATTAACTATCGGACTAACATAGCTCAAAGGAGAGCTAAATAGAGTTTCTAAAAGTTTTTTCAACTGCATAAGATTTTTCAAGATATCCTGATATTTGTGATGTATTAGCATATATTGAGGCCAATTATCTTACCAAACGCCAACTGGAACTTTTTTGGCTATCATCACAAATTAAGTATAAATCTTGATTAATTTCCTTCAGCTTTGGGTGTTCGCGGATCAAAGCCGCAGGAAAATTGGTTGTTGGTTATTAGACAAGACTTATTATCTATCACCAAAAACAAAAAAGCCAACTGGAAACAGACCTTGCTGTATTCATCCAGTTGACTCTACTCAGGACTGAGTTCCGAGTGATGAGTAATAAAAGGTACTCAATACTGTTGTATCTGACACATATCCTGACGTTCCTAATAAATTGGGAACCGTAACAGGGACTTACTAAAGGCTATTATTTGAAATATTTGAAGCTGCGAGGCCCTGTGTAACCAGAAACTTTTGCTAGTTCTTCTAAATTTTGGACTCCGCTATAGCTTTTACCATTAATAATCCAAGTAGGAAAGCCTTCAATTTTTGCGGCTTTACATAGTTCTGGTTGAGCATTGAGTCCTTCGGGAGCGCACTCTACCTTAACATCTTTGTTGATTATTTCCTCAGCCTCTTTACCAAAAATCATTTTTTGTTCATGGCAGTGAGGACACCAGTAAGCAGTATATTCCTTCGCACCTACTTTTGCTAGATGCGTTGCTAAGGCTATTTCTGCTTCACCAGAAGTAGTTGTAACTTCCCAACCGAACGCTGGGTTGGGGTCTCCTTTGGAATTAAAGGTAATTTTTGCTGGTTGTCCTGGAGTTTCAGGTGTAACATCTGATTTATTCACACCAGCATAAACCCCTAAAGTGCCAATCAACGTTACCATACCTACAATTAGGGCAGTAAATAAGATTTGTCCAATATCTTCCCAAGTTCGACCCATAATTGTTAGTATCAAAAGACTCACAGAGAACAAAGCTGAACCGATACAGTAAGGACAAATAGCTTTAATTTGGGATGTCAACACATACATTAAGTAGCCGCTAAAAACAGACATAGCGATCGCACCCACTAGCAGCAACCACCACGTCAGATTTTCTAATTGTTTGCGGCTATTGTTTTCTCCTGAGTTGAATACCAAGGGAGCTAAAGCCAATATCACCATACTGATGTATGCCAAAAAGCCAAACAAAGCTAATGGCTGACCAAAAACTGTTGCCCAAGGGCTGGAAAGTACATCATTACAACCCTTGACACCAGCCTGGGCCACACAAGCGGCACTGCCTCCTGTTAACTTTTCTATGGTGAGATAACCTGTGATCAAGGCACCACATCCAGCGATCGCGGCAATCAACGGACGTGACCATTTATGAATCCAAGGAGTAGAACGACGGCGAATCATAAATATTGGGGAATGGGGAATGGGGAATGGGGAATGGGGAATGGGGAATGGGGAATGGGAATTGGGAAGAGACAAAGGAGTAACTTGTCCTTTATGTCCTCCTAGTCCCTAGTCCCTAGTCCCCATTCCCCTTTTAAGAATGTAACTTCACTTGTTTTACTGATTTCTTTTCACTTTTGGAGTTCCAACTGCGACGTGCGGCTTCGACAAATTGGCTGACGCGAATTGGGTCAATTGGTTGCTCAATGCGTCCGTGACGTTTCAGGGAACTGGAAACTATTACACCATCTGCTGCCTGCATCAATGTATCAATATTTTCCCAACTCGCCCCACTACCGATGAATACTGGCGTGCCAGCTGCTGCATCACAAGCTAGTTCCAAATCTTCTAAGTTAGGTGGACTACCAGTAGCCCAGCCAGATAAAATCACTCCGTCTGCTAAACCCCTTTCAATGGTGTCTTTCACGGCGACTGTGAGATTTGGAGAACTCAAAGGACGGGCGTGTTTCACTAACACATCGGCCAGGATTTTAACATCGCTGCCTAACTCCCGTCGATAACGGAGTAGTTGATGGGCTTCTCCTTCAATTAATCCCTGATCGGTCGCCATCACTCCTGTAAGAACGTTGACGCGGATAAATTGTGCCTGTACACAGTTAGCGATCGCCATTGCACTTTTGCCATCGTTTCGCAAAACATTTAACCCTATAGGCAAAGTCACCAAGTTTTGTATCCGTTGCACCACAATCGTCATGGCACTCACAACCACGGGATCGACTTGGCTTTTGGTAAAGGGCGCGTCGAAAAAATTCTCCACAATCAACCCATCAACCCCTCCACTTGCAAGGGCTGCGGCTTCTTGCTCGGCTCGGTCAATCACCGCTTTTAGGCTACCTCCCCAACGGGGCGAGGTAGGCAGTGGTAGCAGGTGAACCACGCCAATAATCGGTGAGCGAGTTTTAAATAATTGATATAAGTCCACGTCTTTAATCCGCCTTGCGGAGTCCAGAGTCTAGAATGTTTTGACTATTGACTGTATGACCCTTGACTCTTGACTTTTCATTAACTAGTCAAATGTGTTTTATGATAGTCGGTTTATTGCCTCCTTCCTCAGATGGAAATTGGCCTCAAACCTCCCATAAGATATGTTAAGATAAAACTTGGCTACAAGAGGAGTTTGCCACTCACTAGACGCAAGGCAGCTTTCCGTGGTTTAGGCATATTGTCCGCGCTCAGTCGCAAGACTTGCCAACGGCCAGGCTAGTATTACTGCTTTATCAAGCGTAGTCGCTTTCGTCGATTTCCCGGAGGGTAGCGACTTCTCAACAACAGGCCCTTTGGGCGGCTTCCCGATGGGTAGATTAACAAGGCACAAGCTATGGTAATGTAAAATACCAATAGACAAATTGTTAAAAAAGATTACAAGTGTCAAATGTACCCAAAGACACTTCAATTTACCCTGGGGAACAGATTGATAGGAATATCATAACATGACCTCTATTTTTATTTATTGATAGGGTTATGAGTCCACGTACAGTTACTAACAGTGGGGATTTGCCACTGTAGTGTTTTCATGAAGATGCTGATAGCAAAAAAGCAAAGTTAGCGCCGGAATGTTTGACAACAAGAAGAAAAAAATGAAGATATTTTCAAAATATGGGTGACAAGCCAACAATTGCCATTTCTCACCTGGGCTGCGAGAAAAATCGAATTGATACAGAACACATGTTGGGAATGCTCGTAGAAGCAGGCTACGGTGTAGATACAAATGAAGAATTAGCAGATTACGTTATTGTTAATACTTGTAGTTTTATTGAAGCAGCGCGGCAAGAATCTGTCAGAACTTTGGTAGAACTGGCAGAGGCAAATAAAAAGATCGTAATCACAGGCTGTATGGCGCAACACTTCCAAGAACAACTTTTGGAGGAGTTACCCGAAGCAGTAGCGGTGGTTGGTACAGGTGATTATCACAAAATTGTTAATGTAATTGAGCGTGTTGAACTTGGCGAACGGGTCAAACAGGTTAGTATTGAGCCAACCTACATCGCCGACGAAACTACACCGCGCTATCGCACTACAACTGAAGGCGTAGCTTACCTCCGCATTGCGGAAGGATGTGATTATCGTTGTGCATTTTGTATAATTCCTCATCTTCGAGGGAACCAGCGATCGCGTACTATTGAATCTATAGTCGCCGAAGCGGAGCAGTTAGTTAGTCAAGGGGTAAAGGAAATTATTCTAATTTCCCAAATCACTACTAATTACGGTTTGGATATTTACGGTAAGCCAAAATTAGCCGAATTACTTCGCGCCTTGGGGAAAGTAGATATACCGTGGATCAGAATGCATTATGCTTATCCCACGGGACTGACCCCAGATGCGATCGCGGCGATTCAAGAAACACCAAACGTCTTGCCTTATCTGGATTTGCCCTTGCAGCATTCTCATCCAGAAATTCTCCGCGCCATGAACCGCCCTTGGCAAGGGCGCGTCAATGATGGGATTATAGATCGCATCAAAACGGCGTTACCAACAGCCGTATTGCGGACAACATTTATTGTTGGTTTCCCAGGAGAAACACAAGAGCATTTTGAGCATCTACTAGAGTTCGTCGGACGGCATGAATTCGATCATGTTGGTGTCTTCACCTTTTCCTCAGAGGAAGGAACCCCAGCTTACAAGCTACCAAATCAGTTGGCCCAAGAAGTGATGGACGATCGCCGATACCAACTGATGGAACTCCAGCAACCGATTTCTCAAAAGAAAAATCAGCAGGAAGTAGGCAAAATCGTCGATGTCCTGATTGAGCAAGAAAATCCTGAAAGTGGTGAACTAATAGGTCGTTCAGGTAGATTTTCCCCAGAGGTTGATGGTCTGGTGTATGTCAAAGGCCAGGCAAAGTTAGGAACCATCGTGCCAGTAGCGATTCACCACGCTGATACATACGACCTCTATGGTCAAGTAGTCAATAACTAAGTTGTCATTTGTCCTTTGTCTTTTGTCCTTTGTTAAATGACCCTTACAGATTCGCGCTTATTTTGATGTCAATGCTGCATTAATGGCAGTTTTCATGAGGGTTTACCTGAAACGCTGGCCAGCTTGCTGGCATAACCTCTCTAAGAGTTGAGGCTACGCTATCACCCTTGGCTTACTAATAACTAATGACTAATGACTAATGACTAATGACCGTTGTACAGACGCGATTAATCGCGTCTCTACTGACTAAATGACTAATCCAAAAATCCTTACATAAAATTTAGGACGAATTAATGACTCTTTCATTCCAAGAATTAGGCATTTCCCAAGAACGTGTCGCCCAACTAGAAAAAATCGGTTTTACCGAACCAACTAACATTCAAGTCCAAGCAATTCCCCAATTGCTGGGTGGTCGTGATGTAGTCGGTCAATCTCAAACTGGAACAGGCAAAACGGCGGCATTTTCACTGCCTATTTTAGAGCGGCTAGATGTTAATCAAAAAGCCGTACAAGCCATAGTTTTAACACCAACTCGTGAATTAGCGATGCAGGTTCACGATGCGATCGCCCAATTCATCGGCGATGAAGGATTGCGGGTGTTAGCAATCTATGGTGGTCAATCAATTGACCGCCAAATGTTACAACTCAGACGTGGCGTTCACATGGTTGTGGGCACTCCAGGACGGGTGATCGATTTACTCGATCGCGGCTGTTTAAAGCTCGATCAAGTGAAGTGGTTTGTGTTGGATGAAGCCGATGAAATGTTGAGCATGGGCTTTATTGATGATGTAATCAAAATCCTCTCGCAAGCGCCCGTAGATCGCCAAACAGCTTTATTCTCGGCAACAATGCCACCATCGATTCGGATGTTGGTGAACAAATTCTTGCGATCGCCTGCAACTGTTACCGTTGAACAACCAAAAGCTGCTCCCAACAAGATTAATCAAGTAGCTTACTTGATCCCCCGCCATTGGACAAAAGCCAAAGCATTACAGCCGATTTTGGAAATGGAAGATCCAGAAACAGCTTTAATCTTTGTTCGCACCAGACGCACCGCCGCAGAACTCACCAGTCAGTTACAAGGTGCTGGTCACAGTGTAGATGAATACCACGGTGACTTGTCACAACAAGCGCGGGAACGCTTATTAAGCCGATTCCGTAACCGTCAAGTGCGCTGGGTGGTAGCAACTGATATTGCAGCACGAGGGTTAGATGTAGATCAACTCTCCCACGTAATTAACTTCGACTTACCTGATAGTGTAGAAACCTACGTCCACCGCATTGGCCGTACTGGTCGTGCTGGTAAAGAAGGAACAGCAATCTCTCTAGTACAACCATTTGAGCGTCGCAAACAGCAAACATTTGAACGTCATAACCGCCAAAGTTGGCAATTACTGTCGATTCCAACACGCGCACAAATTGAAGCGCGGCACATCTTGAAATTGCAAGAACAAGTTCGGGAAGCTTTAACAGGTGAGCGTTTGGCTTCATTCTTGCCAATTGTCAGCGAATTGATCGAAGAATACGATGCTCAAGCGATCGCCGCAGCTGCATTGCAAATTGCTTACGATCAAACTCGTCCCGCTTGGTTGAGTTCAGACGTAGAAATTCCCCAAGAAGAATCTTCTACTCCCAAACCAAGACTTGGCAAGCGTCGTGAATCTTCTAGCGATCGCCCTCGTACTGCGTGGAAATCAGATAGCAACAATGGTGAAGAAAGACATTCTTCTCCCAAGCCAAAACTGCGGACAAGTGGGCAGGATTCTTCTGCATCCCCTAATAAAAAGATAGGTTCACCTACAGCTAGAGAATCAGCTTCTTAGTCAACAGTTAGAAGTTAATTAATTTTGGATTTTAGATTTTTTCTTCAATCCAAAATCCAAACATAAAATTGGAGAGTTGAGAGTTAAGAGTCAGGATTTTGACTTTGGCTCTTGACTTTTTGGCTTTTTCGGTAACTTTTTCTACCTGTTTGTAGGAAGATAAAACAGGAGTCAGAATTCAGAATTCAGAATTCAGAATTGGTGAATACTCTACCCATAAAGGGATAGAGTAATAATCAAGGAAAAATATTTAATACTAGTTTCGCCCACCAGGGGCGTTAGCGTAGCGGGACGTTCGCGGTAGCGTCTCGTAGAGAAGTACGGTTTTAAACCAATATTCATAGAATTCATGCTGTTAGCGGTAGCGGGGCGTTTAGCCCATTCTGACTCCTGAGTTCTGAATTCTTCTGATAAATTACAGATGCATTCTTCGTGGTCTTATGTTCACTATCCCAGACTTAGAGCAACTACAAGCAGAGCATCCAGAATGGCAGATGGAGCTAGTAGACGGAAATATATTTCTTATGGGGCCATCAGATTATGAGTCAGAGGAAATAGGCATAGAGTTTGCGCGGCAACTGGCTAATTGGGTGCGCCCACAGAAGCTAGGACGGGTAACTGGTTCTAGCGCTGGCTTCATTTTACCTACCTTAGAAACTGAAAACGGGAAAGAAACTGATGACGAAAAACGAAATCTCCGCGCTCCCGATGTGTCTTTTGTTCGCGCTGATAGACTGAAAACGAGCAAGCGCGACTTTGTAGAACTCGTACCTGACTTGATGGTAGAGATAAAATCTAAGTCAGACCGGATCAAACCATTGGTAGAAAAGATTCAGCTATTTTTAGAACTCGGATCTACAGTTGGTATCCTGATTGATCCTGACAAATTGACGCTTACAGTTTATCGACTCAACCAAGAACCAATAGTTTTGCAGGATAACGATAAACTGACACTACCAGACTTATTACCAGGTTGGGAGTTAGTAGTGTCAGAAATTTGGCCTCCTGTGTTTGAGTAGTTCAGAAATACTACAGCCAAGGACGACTAAGTAGTTCTAACTCTGCAACTTCATCGTCGCTCAATTTCCAGCCCAAAGCACCAGCGTTTTGCCGCACCTGTTCGGCTGTCTTCACTCCAGCAATGGGAATAACATTCCCCTGAGCAATTAACCAGTTGAGAGCAACTTGGGCGGGAGTGCGATCGTATTTTTCCCCGAAGTTTCGTAGCAAAGATATAACTGGCGCAATTTTTTGCAGACCTTCTTTCTTAAATCGCAGGTCTATTTTCCTCGCACCAGTTGGAGTTTCAGCATTATCAAGACTGTACTTACCTGTGAGTAATCCCTGTGCTAAAGGACTATAAGCCAAAATAGTCACACCCAACTCACGGGCAGTTGCTAGAATACCCTTACTTTCAATTTGGCGAGTTATTAAAGAATAACGTACTTGGTTCACAGCCAAAGGCACTCCACGCGCCGCCAATATTTGATGCGCGTCTCGCATTTGCTCTGCTGAGTAATTACTTACACCAACTGCCGCAATTCTGCCCCGCTTCACTTCATCCGCTAGGGCATTTATCAAAGTTTCTTGGCTTAAAAAGAAGGCAAAAGGCCAATGCACTTGGTACAGCGCGATTCGCTCTAATTGTAAACGTTTGAGGCTTGCTGTTAAAGCATCAGAGACAGATTGGGCTGTAAATCGCCACGGTACGGGGCCAAATTTTGTGGCAATTTGTACAGGTTGTTGTGTCTGTTGGAGAAATTGCCCCAAAAATTTCTCTGATAGTCCCATTCCGTAGATTTCGGCAGTATCAAAGAAGGTAATACCAGCTTCTAAGGCTGCTGTAAAGGCTTCTTGTAACTGTTCTGGGCCGTAGGCGTTGCCATAATTCCAAAATAGTTTATCACCCCAAGCCCAAGTGCCGATGCACAAGGGTGTAACAACTGGGCCATTTTGCCCCAATGTGATGTTTTCCACGGTTGCAAAATTTAGTTTATTTACATTTCTTTACTTTTATAGTGTATCGTTACAGACAAAATTGGGTGTGGGGCATTGGACACCATAGCTCAAGCTGAAAATATTTCAACTGACCTGTGTAACGATTATGATGTCCACAATTCCAGATTGAACCAACTCAAATCTCTGTAATCCAACGTCCAAACACTAGCGTCATGTTGTACCCTCATTGTACTTGCTAGGGTGCGATCGCCAACCTCTTAAAATTCTGTTTCAGTAACGACAGTAAGCTGTTACGCTGCTAAATTTAACGAACAGCATTACCTTTATTTTTAATTTTGCGTTCCCATTTAATAATAAACTGCTACACAACTTAAGAATTGAGGGAGGCTAATAACCTCCCTTTGATGAGACTTAAGTGTATTTAATTTTATTTATGAATTAGATGATTTCTCCTGCTTGGCTTTTTTGATTAATTCCATATAGACATTAATCTCACTAATTTCTATATCATGCTCAACTCTGGTTACTTTCCATCTCTCCTTTTTTAGGTAAACTTCCTCTCCGACTCTGGGAGTAAATTGGAGATCGTAGAACTTTTTGAGAAAATCTTTTTGATTTTCTTCCCATAATATTACTTTGACTACTTCTTTGCTCATTGCTTATGCCTGTTTTTTACTAGATGAAGGTAAGTATTTTTAGGACATACATACGGCAAGTTTATCTTACTAATTCAATACAATAGCGTAGTTAAAACCACATTTTAACATTGATATTTTTATGTAGCTTTATTTTGTCCGATACAGTTACAGCACAATACCAAAACTTTAGTAAATATTACTATCTCAATTTTGTGATCAGTCTTTGTTCAAGCTTTTTGACTTTTATAGTGCATCTAGTGTAATTTTGAAGCGTTTTTTAAGTCCTCCATTGCACCTTGGTAATCTTTTAGGGCAGCACGAATGCTACTTCGTTTGTTATAAGCTTGAGAATTGTTAGGATTAATACGCAGTAATTAATTTAAATCTTCAAGTGCTTGTTGATAGTTTCCTAGATTGTAATGAACACTAGCCCGATTATAGTAAGCTTCGGTAAAGGCGGGATTGATTTCCAAAACTTGGTTATAGTCCTTAAGCGCTTTGATATAGTCACTTAAGTTCTCATGCACAAGTCCACGATAGTAGTATGTTAGAGTATCCTCACAATTAATTTGCACGGCTAGGGAATAATCTTCAAGCGCTTCTTGGTAATTTCCCAGGAAATAGTGTGCAAGCCCTCGCCGACTGTAAGCTTCACCAAAATTGGGATATATCTGTAAAGTGTAATTGTAATCCTCAATTGCTCTATGTAAGTCTTTTAGGCGATAAAAGGCAACCCCTCGGTGAAAATAAGCTTCAGCAAGGTCAGGCTTAATTTTCAATGCTTGGCTGTAATTACCAATGGCTTCCTGTACCTCTCCTAGATTACTACGGGCAAAACCACGGTAGAAGTAAGCTAAGGCTTCATTTGGATTAAGGAATAGTACTTCGCTATAATCCTCAATTGCTTTTAAGTCATCTCCCAAACTATAGTGAACATGACCTCTCTGATAATAAGCATCTATATATTGAGGATTTAGGTTAATAGCTTGAGTAAAATCTTCAATTGCTCCTTTTTGAAATTCTCCTTCCGTTTTGGCTACCCCTCTGCAATAGTATAGCTGGGCATTATTGGAATCAAGCTTCAGTGCTTGGTTAAAGTTCTCAATTGCTCCCAAAAAATCCTGATGCCTATGGCATTTCAGCCCTTTCTGAACATAATCAGTACTATTTGTTGTCTTTTGAGTAGAACTGTGATTCGCTTTCAATTTATCTTCATATTTCTTCTGGTGCAAGTCATAGGATTGCCATCCGCAAATATATTCTTTGAGAATGCTATTACGGTTAGGGTGGCGTAACTTGCGGAGTGCTTTAGCTTCAATTTGACGAACTCGTTCGCGGGTTACATGAAAAATCTGACCAATTTCCTCAAGGGTTCTCATGCGTCCATCATCAAACCCGTAGCGCAGTCTCATAACATCACGTTCACGGGGACTAAGACTGTCGAGAACTTTTTCTAAGTCTTCCCGTAGCATATCTTTATAAACTTGTTCTTCTGGGCTTTCTTGCTCATCCGTAATAATAAAATCGCCTAGTTGTAGTTGTAAATCTCCTTCTTTTTCAATAGGCGTTTCTAGTGAAATAGGCAAATGCGCGGAGTTAGCAATAAACCGTAGCTTTTGAACGCTCATTTCCATACGAACAGCTATTTCTTCTTCGGTGGGTTTTCGACCAATTTCTTGAGATAGTAGGTTAGTGGTTTTCTTAATTCGAGAGATGGTTTCATAAAGGTGAACTGGAAGGCGAATAGTGCGGGATTGGTCAGCTATAGCCCTAGTAATTGCCTGACGAATCCACCATGTAGCGTATGTAGAGAACTTATAACCTTTTTCGTGGTCAAACTTTTCAGCAGCACAAATCAAACCGAGACTGCCTTCCTGAATTAAGTCTTGGAACAACAAACCACGATTCATGTACTTCTTAGCAATTGAAACCACAAGACGCAGGTTAGATTCCACCATCTTATCTTTAGCCCTACGACCAACATGCAGGCGATAACGAAAAACTGGTAAAGGCAGTTGCATTGCTTTTGCCCATTCACTATATCGAGGATCACGATTCAACTGTTGTGAGAGCCTTTCCCGCACTCTCTCTAATTCCAACAAATCGGCAATTTTAAGCGCCAGTTTGATTTCTTCATCTGCCCGCAGCAGGCGAATGCGACCAATCTCTTCTAGATAAAGGCGAATTGAGTCTTCTGTATAGTGCTTTTTCTGAGTTTGCTTCCAATGATAGAGGTTCGCATTTTTACCAGAGTAACTGTCTTCTTCATCTAGCGAAACTTTTAAAAAATCATCATATTCCCCAGAGTTGTTTACTAACAACTCCTCTTCCTCAATTAATAGTTCTTCTAGCTCGATCTCAGGCTGATTTATTATTTCTAGGTCAGGCTGAAATATGCTTTCGAGTAAATTGCTACCAATAATAGGAAAGCTATTAATAGGAAGCTTATAACGGGGTAACTTGATTATTTTACAGACAGGATGAAGAGTTTTTGAGTCATCTATTTTGTGCGTTTTTTCTTTTTCTACAGAGATGTCTTTAAATATTGAAAATGATGCTTTGCCTACAGGTGTCTGATTAGTTCCACCAAAAATACACATCAGCGATCGCCATTGTTCATCAGTTAAACTTCTTTGTCTACTTTGAACACTCTGAGTAAAATTATGTTTTAAAGTATAAGGTTTCAAATCTTCTCTAGTCAGTACAACACCTTGAATATTTGGCAAATTGTGAAATCCTTTATTCTGCCACTGTTCTTGGCTAATAAAGGGAATAGCAACTCTAAAATTTAAGTTTAATGAGGCGCAAAAATCTAGCTGTTTACGCAAATGGTTTTTAAGCGCAAACATCTGGTATTGTACTTGGTTAACTGGTTTTATGCGGTCTTCATACCAGTTTTTCATTTTCCATTCAGCACCCTTAATAGCTTCCATATCATTGATGTAGCATCCTTTACATTCAATCACCCATAGTCCTAGCTGACGATGGACAATAAGAATATCAATCTCTCGCTCAAGATTTCCATATCTGTCAAATAGCTGATAACAATGAAATGCCTCACCAGAATCATCCCTGAAGGCAGATTTTACTTGTTGCCAAACTTCTTTCTCGGCGTTATTATTAGCATCAAAAATATTGTCTGGATAGAATTCCATAGAATCTCTAATTTAATAAATTGTTACTAAACTTCATTTTTTGGACGGATATCATCTGCACCAAATGTTGTAGTCAAGTAATGGCTATTATTAGAGTTCCCAAAACTGAAGTTGTTATTAAGGTCACTTCCTACCAAGTCTCAACTACGATGAAGTCATAAGCATTTTAATCTGTCACATTTTGAGGCGATCGCATCACCACCATCCAAAAAATTAGCTATGGTAAGCGGTGAAGTATTTGATACCAAAACAAAATTCTTTAACCTCTGTAGCTTCTGCTTTTCATTGAAGTGAAGAATCTAGCAGCTTAAACAGAGGATTTATTTACTTTTTGATGAAATGATGAGTATTTTAATCTGTCACATTTTGGCGCGATCGCTCTGAAAACCATAGAAAGGCAATTGAGGATTTTAATCAAGCTCTCCTCATTTTGCAAAAATATGACAACAGACATGAAATGACCATTCTATGTGTTTTGCTATGTGGCAAGCTGAACATCTTCTATATCAACATTGAAGTGTTGAGCAATCTGCTCCACACTCATCCCTGTTTTTAGTAACAGAGGCACGATAAGTTTCAACATTTCAGCTTTCCGTTCTTCTCGACCCTCGGCTTTCGCTTCCTGATAAACTCTTGTTTCCTCCAAACTCAATCCCAGCATAGCTTCAACTTCCTCATTCTATGTGCTTGACTGTGCGGCAATCTGGACAGCTTCTATATCAACATTGAGATGTTGAGCAATCTGCTCCACACTCATCCCTGTTTTTAGTAACAAAGGCACGGTAAGTTTTAACATTTCAGCTTTCTGTTCCTCTCGACCTTCCTCCCGACCTTGTTCTCGCCCTTCGGCTTTCGCTTCTTGATAAACCCTTGTTTGTTCCAAAGTCAGTCCTAGCATAGCTTCAACTTCCTCTCTACTCAACGAAGAAAACTTATAAACGGCAATTGTAGTTATGATGTCTAGTATTTCGTTTTTCGGCAGTGTGTCCGTTTCTTCTAATTTTACTCGCTCAATTAATTGCTTTGCTTGCTGTGCCATCACTTCATCCGATGCTAGAGTCAACTGCATTAAGTTGATACCTATTGGCTGCTGATTAGTTGCGCCTAACTCATCTAAATAGATTCGCTGCACTTGGTCGCTGTTAAGAAATATTCGATGAGTTTTTTGATCCCTTGGTTCCAGAGAGCGTGATGAAAAAATTACCA
This sequence comes from Nostoc sp. DedVER02, assembly GCF_034530675.2. Taxonomy (NCBI): domain Bacteria; kingdom Bacillati; phylum Cyanobacteriota; class Cyanophyceae; order Nostocales; family Nostocaceae; genus Nostoc; species Nostoc sp. DedVER02. The sequence goes on along the minus strand of NZ_JAVRCP020000009.1, from coordinate 111,700 downwards.
CACAGAACCAGTCATCGTACTGAGAACGATTCCGGTTCAGGTACATCAGCGACTCGGTAAAGAACCGATGGTACAGGGCTTCATCTTTTTGGAATTGAACTTCAGCAAAAAAGATTACCTTGGATGTTGCATCCTCTGGAGGTAAAAACACACCATCCATGCGAAAAGCGGTTTCTTTGACTTCAACTGATTCAAATCGATAGTTTTGCCCTTGGAGAGGAGGATTCTCAACCAGTTCAAAAAGTAACCCAGGAAAGCGCTTAAAAATTTGATAGTAAATGGAGTCTCGTTTCACTACTTCATCCTAAAATTCTCTTGTTATGCGTAGTCCATCGTAGACATCGCAAATTACGACCAAGCTCTAAAAATTAATCCTAACTCGGCTGAAGCATACCCTAATTGAGGTATATAGTCGCTTGCCAGATCGCAACTTCAACTTTTCGTTCGCTGATTTTGAGCGGGTAGGGTTTATCTTTATTTAAATAAGAGATATTAAATCCCATAAACCATACAAAAAAGTAGCTATGGCAAGCGGCGAAGTATTTGATACCGAAAGAAAATCCCTATCTGTGCCAAGGGTAAACCTGCTAACCATGTTCCGGCTGGGTTTATTTCAGATGGGGTTGAGTATGATGTCCATTTTGACTCTGGGGGTACTCAACAGAGTCATGATTCAAGAAATAGCAATTCCGGCGACGCTGGTATCAGTAGTTCTAGCACTGCCCTTATTTGTTGCTCCTTCCCGTGTCTGGTTCGGTCAGATTTCTGATGCCAAGCCGTTATGGGGATACCACCGCACAGCTTATGTTTGGGTAGGCGCGGCAATATTTGCGATCGCAGCTTTTTTAGCTATACAAGTATTGTGGCAACTAAATCTTGCCGCTACTAGTGCAAGTGGCTGGGTATGGACAACCCAAACAATCGGCTGGACAGCACTTTTGGCTTTGATTTTCGCTATCTACGGTTTAGGAATTTGTGCTAGCGGTACTGCATTCGCCGCTTTGTTGGTGGATATATCTGAAGAAGATAACCGTTCCAAAGTAGTTGGTGTGGTTTGGTCGATGTTAATGGTGGGAATTATTGTTGGGGCAATTATCAGTGCCAGCTTGCTGAAACAGTTAACGCCAGATGCAACCTTAGAAACCTTGCAGGCATCTATCACTAGGCTGTTTACTATCGTTCCAGCAATTGTATTTGGTTTAGCGATCGCAGCAACACTCGGCGTAGAAAAAAAATACTCCCAATACTCAACCCGTTCGACACTGGTGAACCGAGAAGACAGCATTACTCTAGGCAATGCTTGGAAAATCTTGACAGCTAGCCCCCAAACAGGTATCTTCTTCACCTTTTTACTGGTGATGACTATCAGCTTGTTTATGCAAGACCCGATTTTGGAACCTTATGCGGGTCAAGTCTTTAAAATGCCCCTAGCGGAAAGTACCAAATTAAATATTTTCTATGGAACGGGTTTACTGATTGCCTACGGCGTTACGGGTTTTTACATTGTCCCGCGTTTGGGTAAGCGTAGAACTGCACGTTTCGGCTGTATGTTGGTAGCATTGTGTGCAATATTGCTGGGTATATCAGGATTCACAGCTAATGCAGCAGTTCTCAAACTAGGTTTGGTATTGTTCGGTTTAGCCACAGGTTTCTTAACTACAGCCGCAATTAGCTTAATGTTGGATCTCACCGCAGCAGAAGCCGCAGGTACGTTTATTGGGGCATGGGGATTAGCGCAGTCGCTTTCTAGAGGTGTGGCAGTAGTAATTGGAGGTACAGTTTTGGATGTTGGACGCAGGTTTTTACCAAGCCTAGAGTTAGCTTATGGATTGGTATTCATTCTAGAAGCCGTGGGAATGGTGTTGTCGATTTGGTTTCTGAATCGGGTGAACATCACAGAATTTCAAACAAGTACCAAGCTTGCGATCGCTTCAGTTTTGGAAAGCGATTTAGATTAAACTGTATGGGGAATGGGGAATGGGGAATAGGGAATGGGGAATAGGGAAGAAAAATTATTGATTGACCAATGACAAATGACCAATGACAAATGACAATTAACCAATGAATGATTTTTGGACAACAATTCTTGATTTTGCCCAAACTACCACTACGAGAGTGGGCAAGCAGCTAATGCAAGATTTTGGGCAAGTCCAGGCTTCCCAAAAAGCTGATGGGACTTTGGTGACGCAAGCAGATAAATGGGCAGATCAGGAAATTCGGGATGCGATCGCTTCTACTTTCTCTGGTTACGGCATTTTGAGCGAAGAGAGCGATCAGTCATTTCCCGGTACTGAGTGGTGCTGGGTAATCGATCCTCTTGATGGTACAACCAACTTCACACGCGGCATTCCCCTCTGGACAATTTCTCTGGGTTTACTGTATCGAGGCACGCCCATTTTTGGGTATGTTTACGCACCAACCTTAAATCAAGCTTTTCATGGTTTTTGGCCAGGTTCATCTGGGTTAGCAACGCCAATAGGAGCATTTCTCAACCTCCACCCCATCCACACTAGTATTGATAGTCCCAGCAATAATCACTTTTTCAACCTCTGTTCTCGTAGTACCGCAGCTATCAAAAACGGTTTTCCCTGCAAAATTCGGATGTTGGGTGTGGCTAGCTATAACTTTTTGACGGTTGCAACTGGGGCTACTCTGGGTGGGATTGAGGCGACACCAAAAGTTTGGGACTTAGCCGGGGCTTGGGTAATTGTTCAGGCTGCGGGTGGGGTATGGTCATCGCTGAAGTCAGATCCGTTTCCGTTGTCACCGGGAGAAGATTATAGCGATCGCTCTTTTCCCACTCTTGTTGTCAGTCGTCCCGAATTAGTTCCGGTATTTCAACCTTTTCTAGATGGTATAAAAATCTAATCTGCCGCTTTCAGTCCTGAAAACATTGATTTTGTCAACCAAAGTATTGAGCGGCGACATCCTCGACATCAAAGTTAATAAAGCCCTGGTTAGACAAAGAATTGAGTATAAATAAAACTGGTAATAATCCTGATTTAAGTGTAAAACCAGCGTAGTTACTAATTTAAGTACGTTGTGGCTTTCATCACACTGCTTAACTTAGTATAAATAATTTTATGTTATCTAATCTAGATTTAATTCGAGAGTTTGTGCAAAACTCTATCCAGAAAAAAGAAGTTTTGTTGTCAAATCCTGCTTTGACAGCGCAAACAGTGTATAAAATCAACCAACTGACAGCGAAAGCCGAAGGTGTGATTGCCAGCGTTCAACTATCTAACACACCATCTGAATTCTCGATTTCTCCAAAGTCATCCCAGTGGGAATTGATAAATCAGATATTAGCAGAATCTAGTTATCTCCTTAAAGGAGAAGTGGATAGTCGGGGTTTCTATCAATATCAATACTGCGAAGTTCCCAAAGGCTATGAGATGCACTGTACTAAATCTGTACTTCTATGGAGAGCTTGGTGGAAATATCGCAAGTATACTTCAAGGCTAGGAATTCCTTTGGAACTTCTGATTAGAAGACGAGATTCGTGGTATCCAATTAGGGATTTAATTATCAGTGACGGACTTCTTTATATCAAAACTTTAGGAAGTGAGATAGCGCTTGACTCAGAAGACTTGGTTACTTGGTTAAGCAAAATTGACGTAACTAAAACTAAAGAAATACCTAGTACAGAGACGTAATTCGTAATTACTTTGGAGACGCGGTTTATACTCGCCCTTTTAAGGTTAAATTGACTACAGTCGATTCATTATTTTGCAAAGATTTTTGAAAATGGTGTGAAGAAAAATGAAAGGACTTTGGCTCGAAAATAACCAGTTGCAGCTACGCACCGATATTCCTATTCCTGAACCACCAGCAGGAGAAGCCTTAGTGCGCGTCTTGCGTGCGGGTATCTGTAATACTGACTTGGAACTACTCAGAGGCTACTATCCCTACACGGGAATTTTGGGGCATGAATTTGTCGGCGTGGTTGAAAAAGGGCCAGAACACTTAGTTAACCAACGTGTAGTTGGAGAAATCAACGCTGTGTGTGGGCATTGTCGGTTTTGTCTCAGTGGACAACCAACTCACTGCGAAAATCGCACAGTTCTAGGTATTGTCAACCGGAATGGAGCCTTTAGTGAATATCTCTGTTTGCCAGTAGATAATTTACATTTAGTACCTGAGAATGTGCCAACAGAAGTAGCAACATTTACCGAACCGATAGCAGCAGCTTTGGAAATTCAGCAGCAAGTACCATTGCATCCAAACGATCGCGTGTTAGTGGTTGGAGATGGTAAATTAGGGCAGTTAGTAGCCCAGACACTAGCCCTAACTGGCTGTGAACTCTTAGCTGTGGGGCGGCATCAAGACAAACTTGCTAACTTAGAGGCACGGGGGATTAAAACTGGTTTAGCTGATGCTGTCAAAGATGGATATTTCGATATTTCTGTAGAATGTACAGGCAACCCAGAAGGATTTGCGATCGCCCGTCGCGCCCTCCGTCCCCGTGGTACGCTTGTACTCAAAAGTACCTATGCTGGCAACCTCAGCTTAGATGTTTCTTCCTTAGTAGTGGATGAAATCACCCTCATCGGCTCCCGTTGTGGCCCCTTTACACCAGCCCTCCAGCTGCTAGCCACAGGACAAGTTGATGTGCAACCCCTGATTCATGCCACCTATCCCCTCATTGAAGGGCTTGCTGCTTTTGAACATGCCCAGAGTCGCGGTGTTTTAAAAATATTGCTGGAGATTGGTTAATAGTCATTTGTCATTTGTCATTTGTCATTTGTCATTGGGCATGGGTTATTGCCCTTTTCCTGTTGTCTCCCTCATCTCCACCAGTCCCCACTTCCTAATAAAGATAGGGATTAGTCTTCGGTTGATAGTCCAAACAATTGATCGCTTCTTCTGTATTAGCAATACATGGGCGTACAGTACATTTAAGACGGTAATTGTCGGTAAAAAATTGGCAACCACTACAGGGAATTTGATGCATAAGTTTGGCTGTAGCCACGCTATCTCGCGCCGCCGTCCAGAGACTTAAAACAACGAGAATAGTTATAGCCCAAGCAGTGATAAAGCATATTGGGATTAACAAAGGTTGAATTCCATGAAGGAGGAAAGATATCACTTCTAACACAGTATGTCCTGATACAAATTAGGAATTAAGAGTATATTAACTCCTAACTCCTAATTCCTAACTTCTACTATGGAAGTATTTAAACGCCAGCATGACCAAGTGCTAAACCTGTTACGAGCATTCCCAGGACAAGAAACGGCTGGGCACTGGCTTGGTACTTAACATCATTCTTCACAGGATCGCGCAAGAAATACATATCTTGCAAGGTGATTTGCGGAATGATTAAGAGTATTAGTATTGTTGCATACAAATTTTCATGAATGCTGACAAGATAAGCTGCAATCAATCCTTGAAATACATCAATTGTTACTACACAAATCCATGCCGCAGTGGTGATACCAAACATTACAGGTAGTGAATTTAATCCTAACTGGCGATCGCCTTCTACACTCTTAAAATCATTGACAATGGCAATACCCAATCCAGCCAAGCTGTAGAACATTGTCAAAATTATAATTGTGGAATTGAGATCGCCAAATAAAGCGTGTCCTGTAGACCAAGGTAGGGTAATATAGCTTGCACCCAAAGCGTAGCTACCTAGCCAGCCGTTTTGCTTGAGTTTCAGAGGAGGTGCAGAATAAATGTAGGCGATGAAGGAACCAATAATTGCGATCGCTGTAATTGTCGGAAATTCATGACCAGACCACACATCTAGCACAAATGCTAAACCATAGCCAGCAATCAGTAGTACCCAAATTTGAATAATTACTTGGGGTAGGGGAATTGCCCCAGAGGGGATGGGGCGATAGGGTTCATTGATGGCATCGATTTCGCGATCGTAGTAATCATTGAGGATTTGAGTGTAACCTGTCATCAATGGCCCAGCCAGAAGCATACAGGTTAATACTTTCAACACATTTTCCAGCGTCCAAGTATAGTTACCAGAAGAAGCCGCACCACAGACTACACCCCAAATTAGGGGAATCCAGGTAATCGGCTTCATTAGCTGCAAACGAATTTTCCAAATTGAAGTTTCCCCAGCAGCTGCACCTTTCATCCCCAACAGCTGCCTAGTTTTCGCGTTGCGATCGCTCGTTGCTATTGCTTGCTCACTGGGATTAATTGCTACTGAGTCTATAACCTCAGTTGGATTGGGGTCTGGGTTAATAGGAGTTGATTCTGACATAATTTTTACTGATTAATTGGGGATTGGGAATTGGGCATTGGGCATTGGGCATTGAGAATTGGGCATTAATGATTAACTTTTCCCCATTCCCTACTCCTTATTTCCCATGCCCCATGCCCCATGCCCCATGCCCATACCTGACAACTTAAAACGAAATTATCAAATAATTATTCTGAAACTTTGCTCCAGCGACGGATCTGCCACTCAAAGCTGGCGGTAGGGGAATATTCCGGCGCTGATCTCCTGCTTCTACCGTGACTTCTGGCCCATATTGAGTCAGTTTGACTTGCTTTTTATCAAAACTTGGCAAGAATAGGCGTACTTGACGATTTTGGATGTCTATTTCAATTGGTTTAGGAGCCTCTAGAGCTTGTGCTTCAAAGTTGGGTAGTGCGTCTATCAGTGGTTGCCAGTCACCTGTTGGTGAGTCGGGAACAACGCTCACAGGTAGAGGGATAAATTCCTCTGACAGACTGACGTTTGTCTCAGGAGACACAAGTAGAACGCCACCGACAGTTAAACCAATTTGTTGAGCGCTACCCCACAAATAACGAGCATTTGCTACGTCAATGGGATCTCCTGTGGTCACTAAGAAAGCAGCGAGACGCTTGGGGTCAGCAAGTGCGGCTCTCCCTTTTTCCAAGAAATTATTGACTTGGTTAGTAGGCGCTGCAAAATTATCTGCTGTCCAGTTGACATTGAAAAAGCTGCTAATTAGGGGTTGAATTAAAGGGGATTCAGTAATTGTTTTCCCCAAATCGGAGTTAACAAACAATTGCCGAAATCGCCGGATATACCAACTGAGAGATTCTGGCAAACCCAACATTCGCAACGTCAAAGAGTCACCCGTGCCATCGTAGACGATCGCATCATATTTGCCACTGGCATCATATTCGCGGATAGCATTGAGAGCTAGGGCGTTGTCCATTCCTGGTAATACTACCAGTTCTTGACCAAAAACGTCTTTGAAGATGGGCGTGCGGAGGTATTGCGCCTCAAGTTTTTTTACTTCTTCCCAGTTGCGCTCTAGCAGTACAGATGCTTGAAACTGTACCGCTTGTAATTTGGGAGCGATCTCTTGAGGATCGGCAGCAATGGGAGTACCCAACAGGATTGATAATGTTGGTTCTGCTTGTCCTACTAAAAGTACGCGCTTGCCTTGACTTGCCAATAATTTGGCGGCGGCGATCGCAATTTTGGTACGAGCGGTGCCGCCTTTGCCCAAAAATGTCAATATTAGAGCCATTACTTGATTCCTATTTTCACCGCCGATCTTTTCAATTCCAACTTAGCACTCAACAAAGATTCTCAACCTGTGCTTGAAATTTCAGATGCCAAGAAAAGCCCGGATCTGAGTTCTTTCCAACTACACAGGTTTAATTTCATCTTCAAAAAACCAAGTGGAAGTATTGTCTTCAAACAGCACCACGACACCGATTCCAGCACCATCGGTAACTTTGTAGCCTTGAATGACACCCACTTGCCCAAGTTTTTTTACAACAGGGGCAGAAACGCGATCGCGTAAACGAAAGACTTTAACCTTTTGTCCGATTTCCATGCCTGATTACAATGCAACAAACCAGTCTCAGTGTAGCGGAATCCGTGACTCAGCTTTCAAAAATTCAGAGAATGGGGAAGCAGGGGGCAGGGAGCAGGGGGGCAGGGAGCAGGGGAGCAGAGGAGCAGGGGAGCAAGGGTAAGTAACTAATTCCCAATGCCCAATTCCCAATTCCCAATTCCCAATTCCCAATAACAAACAGCTTAAAATTAAATCAATAATCAAACAGGTACAACCATAATGTTTGTCACAGCGCAACAGCTAGAACAGCAGATGCCCGATGCAACTCGGTTGTTAAGTGATGAGCCAGAGATGGAAACTTCATTGCACTATATGCAGCTACTGCTGCTAGTAACTTCCCTTGAGTGGTTATGGCGTGACTCTAATGATTTCTTTATAGGTGCGAATCTAACAATTTATTTTAGCCGTCAGCAGTTGCGAAATCGAGATTTTCGAGGCCCAGACTTTTTTTTGGTCAAAGACACCGAAAAGCGATCGCGTAATTCCTGGGTAGTCTGGGAAGAAGATGGTCGTTATCCAGATTTGATTATTGAATTACTTTCAGAAAGTACGGCTGATATTGACCGAAATTTGAAGAAAAATCTTTATGAAAATCGATTTCACACACCAGAATATTTTTGGTTCTCGCCGGAAAATTTGGAATTTGCCGGTTTTGAATTGGTAGGCAACAAATATCAGGAAATTACCCCAAATGCGCGGGGATGGTATTGGAGCGATGTGCTTGGGCTGTATTTAGGCGTAGAAGGACGTAAATTGCGCTACTTTACATCCGATGGTGATTTAGTTCCAACACCAGAGGAAGCTGCTATTCTGGCCCAGCAACAGGCATCAGAAGCCCAGCGACAGGCATCAGAGTCACAATTGCAGTTGGAAGAAGAACGGCTGCGATCGCAACGCTTGGCTGAACATTTGCGATCGTTAGGAGTTAATCCAGATAGCTTGAGTTAAGTAACCAAGGTAGTAGTCATGTATCAAACAGATCCCCCTCGTCCACCACAAGAAACAATGCCTACGATGTATGATTTACCTAGTGAATTAATAGGGGAATCAGGTTTGCCAGATGAATTTCACTGCATTCAGGCTGATTTGCTAACTGAGACTTGTCAACCTCTGACTTATCCATTGGAGGAAATTTTACTTGCTAGCGATTTGAATCTTTATTATGACCCTCGCCATCCGTTGTGGTACAAACGTCCTGATTGGTATATGGTTTTAGGAGTACCTAATGCTAGCCAACAGCAAGACTTACGCTTAAGTTACGTCATTTGGCAAGAGGGTATTGATCCATTTTTAGTAGTTGAATTACTTTCACCAGGTACAGAACAAGAAGATTTAGGAAAAACACTCCGAGAGGTAAATCGAACCCCAACTAAGTGGGAAGTATATGAACGCATTTTGCGGGTTCCCTACTATGTTGTCTATGATCGCTATAAAAATAATTTGCGTGCCTTTCAACTTATAGGCACTCACTACGAGGCAATATCTTTAATAGAGAATCGCTTCTGGTTGCAAGAGTTAGAACTAGGATTGGGTCTTTGGCAAGGTTCTTATCAAAAGACAACAGGTTTGTGGTTGCGTTGGTATAATTCAGTGGGTTGGGTGGCAACGCCAAAAGAACAAGCTGAACAAGAGCGCCAACGGGCTGATAAATTAGCAGAGTATTTGCGATCGCAAGGAGTCAATCCAGATAGTTTGAGTTAGGGAATTAAAGTAACGCCTAAATCATCCAATAATATAAACATCCTCAGATAAATGATGTTTGACTTTTAAAAATTTTTATGATATCACAACACTGCTGGTTTGCAGCAGAGAGTTCTAGGAACCAATTAATAAATTAACTGGTCTTCCGAAAGGAAGATGCGGTTAAGAGTGGAAAAATGGTAGCTGGATAATGTACTTAACAATGCTTTTTAAAGCAAAGTTCTTCATCGTAGGCTAATTCACTAAAGTACACTCTAATAGTATAAAATTCGCAAATAACTTGCCTGTGGTGTGTGGTAGTTTTTAACAATGATAATTTCGCTTAAAGATAATTCAACTTGGTTGCAAGTGCAGCGCTACTGGGAATTGCTGCAAGTTTTGGTAGCGCGAAATCTCAAAGTGCGTTATCGAGGTTCGATCCTGGGGGTTTATTGGTCGCTATTCAACCCTTTGATGATGACCGGGCTGTACACAGCGATTTTCGGTGCTACTTTTGCCTCCTATTACGGCAACTCAATACTGAACTATTTATTGGCAGCCTTTACGGGACTAGTAGTGATTAATTTTTTCTCAGCTTCTACCTCTCAGGCATTGACTAGTGTAGTCGGTAATGGTTCACTATTGAATAAAATTAGTCTGCCAGTCAGCGTTTTTCCTGTATCAATGATTTGTGCAAACATATTTCAGTTTTCAGTAGGGACATTTCCCTTACTGGCATTAATGACTTTTATTAATTCCAAGAGTTTAGTCAATGTATTGGCGTTAGTATTTCCATTTTTAGCTTTAGTTTTAGTTTCTACAGGAATAGGTTTTTTAGTCAGTTCTTTATACGTATTCTTTAGAGACTTGCCTTATTTTTATGAGTTAATTGTATTTGTACTTTGGCTCAGTAGTCCTATATTTTATCCAGCAGCTATTGTTCCACCGCAGGTAAGGCAGTTTTTAGGTCTTAATCCGTTATCACCAATTATTGAAAGTCTCCGTCAGATTACATTATCAGGTTCTCTGCCAGATTTAGGTTTAATTTGGGGTTCTTTGCTCAGTGGAATAATTATTTTAGCCTTGGGATGGACTTGTTTTCACTTGTGGCGACATCAATTTATGGATTTGCTGTAAATGGAAGTAATTCGCCTAGATAATGTTTCGCTATTGCGACGGACACAAGAGGAGTTTTCTTATGACCTTAAGAAAACTATGCTATCTGTTTTAGAGGGTAAATATCGTCAACCAGTAAAAAAGTTAGTGCTGGATGAAATTGATTTCGTAGTTGAAAAAGGCCAAAAAATTGGTATTATTGGTGCGAACGGTTCCGGTAAATCTACTCTTCTAAAAGTAATTTCTGGAATATTACAACCTACCAGTGGAACAGTACGGGTACGAGGTAAGATCGCGCCTTTGATTGAATTAGGAGCCGGTTTTGACTTGGAAATTTCCGTAATGGATAACATTATCCTGTATGGTGTACTGCTGGGATATTCTAGATTAGAAATGCAAAATCGAGCATCTTCAATTTTGGAATTTGCAGAGTTGCAAGATTATGCTTTTGTCCCAGTTAAAGGATTATCTTCTGGTATGGTAGCAAGGCTAGGTTTTTCTATTGCAACAGACGTGCAGCCTGATATTCTAATTCTAGATGAGGTGTTATCTGTAGGTGATGAAAGTTTTAAGAATAAATGTAAGCAGCGAATTGAAAAATTATGGGATGAAAATGTGACAATTTTAGTAGTATCTCATGATTTAAAATTTATCAAAGAGTCTTGCCAAAAATCTATCTGGTTAGATAAAGGTAAAATCCAATTAACTGGAAGTGCAGGTGATGTTGTAAATAAATACCTCAAATTTGTAGTTTAAAAAGAGGTAAATAATGAATAGTCATTAGAAAAAACTATATAAGCTTATGTATATTGACCTTTAGATAAATGTATCAAAATAAATGTAAAAAGCTGATATTAAAGACCATTATCTGATAAAGTATCACAATTCACGGAGATTACTGCACCACATGAAACCTCTGTATGTTCTTGTATCATAATCTTAAAATTGATGAGTTAACACATCAATCAGTGGCAATAATATTTAATTTAAATATCTTCATAATCTGCTACTTATTCATATCAATTACATATTATTTATTGATAACTAAATAAGGCAAAGCTGTGATGAACCAAGATAACAAGTCTTCGATTTTTATAATTACTGGAATGCATCGTTCAGGTACTTCTCTATCTGCATCGTTGATAGAAAGTGCGGGAGTAAATATAGGTGAAAGATTAATGGGTGCAGCCTCTAGTAACCCAAAAGGTCATTTTGAAAATTTAGATTTCGTAGGTTTTCACGAACATGCTCTACGTTCTCAAGGTATTAGTCAGGAAGGATGGACAGTACAAAAGCATATCGATATACCACAGCAATTGTTTGATAAAGCAAAACTAATTATTGCTGAAAATGCAAAAGAGAATTACTGGGGATGGAAAGATCCACGCACTACTCTCTTCTTAGACTTTTGGAAAAATTTACTACCGCAAGCATATTTTATATTTACATATAGATCACCTTGGGAAGTTATTGATTCTTTATATCGTCGGGGAGATGAAATATTTTATAGCAATCCTAAATACGCTTTACAAATCTGGATGCACTATAACAAAATCATCCTAGATTTTCATCATCAGTTTCCAGATAAATGCATTTTGTTAAATAATCATACTGTAATTGCAGACCCGACTGTTATTTCAAAGTTATGTGAAAATAAATTTGGTCTTAAACTTCAAGATCCTAATGAAGGTATTGCAGATAAATCATTAATGAGTAATTTAGCATCGAACACTCACAGACAGATGCTAATTCAACGCTTTTTTCCAGAAGCAATAGAATTATATAATGATTTGAATAATCAAGCCGATTTAAGATGCCAGTCACTTCAGTTAGAGCCATTAGAAATTGATATTTATTTGAGAGACTGGGTTCTTCAAGATTGGCTTGATATTTACAAAATTAGGAAAAATTCAAAAATAGAATTAGAGCGATCGCAGTCTACTCTACAACAAACTCAGGCAGAATTAGAGCGATCGCAATCACAACTGCAAAATACCGAGATAGAATTAGAGAGTTTGCAATCTACTCTACAAAAGACTCAGACAGAATTAGAGGTTTTGCAATCTACTCTACAACAGACTCAGACAAAATTGGAGCGATCGCAGTCTAATTTACAACAGACTCAGACAGAATTAGAGCGCTCACAATCTCAATTGCTAGATACGCAGGCAGAATTAGAGCGATCGCAGTCTACTATATACCACACTCAGACAGAATTAGAGCGATCGCAATCTCAATTGCTAGATACTCAGATACAATTAGAGCGATCGCAGTCTACTTTATACCACACTCAGACAGAATTAAATCATTCGCACTGTACTATTGCAGCCATGAATACTAGTAAATTTTGGCAGATGCGAAAAATATGGTTTAAATTGAGGCATGTTGTGGGTTTACTAGACGATGATAATCCGTTTCACATAAGTTTATGGTTTAAATTTAGAAGTGCTAAAACTATAAATTTATTATCTGATTTTAGTTCATCTGACATAACAGTTTTGTCACAATTAAAAAAAAATTGGACTGTTTTACGAACAAAAGGGCTTGGATACTGCTTAAAAAAATTACTGAAAAAAACTTCTTCGAACTTAAAGTTTGATGATGCATTACTACCTACTATAGCCCTGCCAGATATTCCTCAAACTAATGATGTTAATTATCAGAAGTGGCTGAACCAAAACTACCCTAATCAGGCAGCCTTAAAAAAAATGGGTGAAACGGCAAAATTATTAGATTATAAGCCTACTATTAGTCTGATTATGCCTGTTTTCAATACTCCGACTCATTTTCTGCAAGAAGCTATTGAGTCTGTATTAAATCAGGTATATCCCTATTGGGAATTATGTATTGCTGACGATTCTTCTACAGATAATCATGTTAGAAAAATTTTAGAGGAGTACTCATCAAAAGACTCCAGAATAAAAGTTGTTTTTAGAACTGAAAATGGCCATATTTCTCGATGCTCTAACTCAGCAATAGAAATCGCAACTGGTGAGTTTATTGCCTTACTCGATCATGATGATTTGCTAACCCCAGATGCTTTGTATGAAATTGCTCTACTGCTCAATAAGCATCCAGAAGCAGATATGATCTATTCTGACGAAGATAAAATTGATGAAACTGGTAAACTACGAGATCCTTTCTTTAAACCAGATTGGTGTCCAGACTCATTTTTATCTCGGATGTATACCTGCCATTTAGGAACTTATCGAAGAGCGCTAGTAAATGCCATTGGAGGTTTTAGAACAGGTTATGAGGGAAGCCAAGACTATGATTTAGTTTTAAGATTAACCGAAAAAACAACACAAATATTTCATATCCCGAAAATATTATACCATTGGAGAATTCATCCCCAATCTGCTGCAAGTATACCGGATCAAAAACCTTATGCTGTCATAGCAGCAGAAAAGGCATTAGTAGATGCCCTTGCTAGACGAGGCGAACATGGACGAGTTACACAAGCTGGAAGCCTTGTGGGGCATTACGTAATTCGATATACAATCAAAGACTATAAGCTTGTTAGTATTATCATACCTACAAGAGATTTGGGTAATACCTTAGACAAATGTCTCACATCTATTTTCGAAAAGACAACTTACCCAAATTATGAAGTAATTCTCATAGATAACGGTAGTCAAGAAGAGAATACAGCTAATGTGATTTCTAAATGGCAACAAAAGGAATCTAGTAAGTTTAAATGTTACCGTCTTGATATACCTTTTAACTATTCCCGGATTAATAATTATGCAGTTAAACAGGCTAAAGGAGATTATTTACTATTTTTAAATAATGATATTGAGGTAATTACCCCTGACTGGATAGATGCAATGGTTGAGCAAGCTCAAAGACCTAGTATTGGGACTGTCGGAGCCTTGCTTTTATATCCAGATAACACTATTCAACATGCTGGTGTAGTCATGGGTGTTGGAGGAGTTGCTAATCATAGTCATAAACATTATCCGGTCAATTCTCCAGGATACTTTGGTCAAATCTTAACGGTAAATAATTATTCGGCTGTCACAGCCGCTTGTTTAATGTGTAGACGAGAAATTTTTGAACTAATCGGAGGTTTTGAAGAAGAACTTGCAGTTGCATTTAATGATGTTGACTTGTGCTTGAAGATCGTTGAGAAAGGTTACAAGAATATCTATTTACCACACGTTATGTTATACCACTATGAATCCAAGAGCCGAGGTTGTGAAGATACACCTGCAAAAGTAGCAAGATTTATTCAAGAAACAACGTATATGCAGAAGAAGTGGAAAAACTTTATAGAATACGATCCTTGCTATAGTATCAATCTGACCTTTAAGCGTGAAGATTACAGCATCAATGTTTGATGTCAACCTCAAACCTGCCAATTTATAAACATTAACAAAATTCATAAAAAATATGAACATTTTAGATCAATATATCAAATCTGCACCCAGCCCGCAAAATGCACTCGATATTTTTAAAAATGAGTGGTCATCAAAATTACCTGCACCACTAGCAGATTTTAAAGCAGGTTCGATTTCATTGTTTGAAGATGCAAGGATTGATTGGGTATCTACTAAGCTAGGCGGGATTAAAGGTAAAACTGTGCTGGAATTGGGGCCATTGGAAGCAGGGCATACTTATATGTTGGAATGCTTAGAGGCAGCATCAATCTTATCAATAGAAGCTAATACACGTGCTTATTTAAAGTGTTTAATTATCAAAGAGATTTTAGAACTGAAAAAGACACGTTTTTTATGTGGGGACTTTGTAGAATATTTGCGAAATACTCAGACTAAATTTGATGTATGCATTGCTAGCGGTGTACTCTATCACATGAACAATCCAGCCGAATTGATTGGGTTAATAGCTAAGTGTACAGATAAAATATTTATTTGGACGCATTATTATGATAAACAAGTAATTTCAGGTAATCCGAATCTTAGACATAAATTTGTAGGTAGTTCTAAAAGCAATTATGATGGCTTTAAGCATACTCTTTATCGTCAAGAATATGAGAAAGCGCTGGAATGGTCAGGTTTTTGTGGTGGTAATGCAAGTACTAGTTATTGGATGAGCCGCGATGATATATTAGCTTGCCTCAAATACTTTGGTTTGAAAGACATTGAAATTAGTTTTAATGCTCCAGACCATCCGAATGGGCCGAGCTTTGCTTTAATGGCTGTTCGTTAGTATAACCTGAAGTCGATATATAGGAATTCGGTTTTATTTATGAAAACATACGTAGTGGCTTGGCAAGACTAAAGTAGTGCAATAGAAAACTTGGATTATGTCTTTTAACTTGAATTTTTCAGAGATTTTTAATATAACATTTTAGTCTTGCCACACCACTACAATACCTACCTAATTTTGTTCAAAAACAAAATAGTAATTCTTTATATCAACACACTCCGCAAGCGTCCCAAACATCCTCATCATCGAACCAAAAATACTCGGTGAAGATCGCAGGTTCTTGCTTGAATTATACAATCAATAAAAATTCACTGAAAAAATATGGACAACAAACCTTTCTCATCCCAAAAAGAAAAAGTACTCTTAGCAGTTGCATATTCTCTACCAGTTGTTCTACTTTTCTGGTTTGTAACTAACTTTAGTGTAAATGTACCTTTTGCGGACGATTGGGGATTAGTAGATTTTTTTGAAAAAATTCATAGTGGTACTGTAAATTTCAGAGATTTTTTTTCTCAGCACAACGAGCATCGCATACTTTTTCCAAGGATAATATTCGCAATACTTGCTTTTTCTTCTAAATGGAATATTAAACTAGAAATTTACTTTACTTTCTTATTGGCTTTAGTAAATTTTATAATTTTATATAAGATCGCAGCCTATAATTGGAATGAAGATAATAAAATCTTATTTATATTATTTAATTTATTTAATATTACAGCTTGTCTTGCACATTTTTCTTTAAACCAGTATGAAAATTGGCTATGGGGGTTTCAAATAACTTGGCTATTTATAAATACCTGCTTAATATTAGCAATTTTTATTCTTACTGTACCTAAAAACTTACTTCCAAATATCAGATTATTACTTGCATCTTTATGCTGTTTTATTGCTAGCTTCTCGTCGGCTCATGGATTACTATCTTGGGTTGCAATTCTACCATCAGTATACTTACTCGAAGGGACAAATAAACAGAAAAAAATTAGGATTTTGGTATGGATGGGGGTTTTTGCTTTTTGTGTTGCTATCTATTCTATTGGTTATGAAAAACCTTCTTATCATCCTAATACATTTTTTATTTTCCAGAAGCCATTAATTGCCTCAAAATATTTCTTCACTCTAATAGGTTTCTCATTATTAAAAAATACTTTTCCCCCTGTTCTTACTGGTTTAATAATATTATTAGTTTTTTTCTTTTTTAATCTATTCTCTTTTACCAATCAGCAATCAAACTTTGCCAATAAAGCAGCACCTTGGTTATCGTTGGGTTGGTTTGCCGTTCTGTTTGCATCAATGACTACTGTTGGTAGAGCAGGTTTTGGTGTTGAGCAAGCTACTTCATCTAGGTACATAAGTGTTTCGATCTTATTATTCATATCCTGCTTACAATTGTGTGGATTATGGATTTTATACAAATGGCAGGAACAAGCTAAAAAAAAATATATATTCTTAGTATTCTGCCTAAGCTTTCTAATAAGTATTTCTATTTATATCTCAACTGATAGCATTGCAGAAGGTCAACTTATATGGATACAAAGGAAGGCTGGTAAAAATTGTTTAGAACTCATAAATTATATAGATAAATCTATAACTAATTCACCTAGCAACTGTTTAAATTTTATTTTTCCCGATCAACTTTTGATCCGAAAACTAAGTCCAGTTCTTCAAAAATTAGAGTTTAGAGATTTTCCTCAAAATCTCACTTTTATAACTAAAGCTGATAAAGTTCACGGTTACATTGATTTACCTCCAACAACAAAACAACCATTAAATATACGCAGTAGTGATGTTTTAAAGTTGTCGGGCTGGGCTATTCTTCCTGAAGGTCAAGAACAGCCACCCATAGTTTTACTATCCTATGGGAACAGTCAATCATTTTTTGCCACTGGGTTTGTATATTTAAACAGACCTGATGTAGCTAAAGCCTTAAATTCAAATCTGTACAATACTTCAGGTTGGGAAGCAATTATTTCTCTAAAATCTATACCAGCAGGTGAATCTGTTATTAAGGCTTGGGTTTATGACCGAATCAGTCAACAGTTTATAAAGTTGAATGGTGAACCAAAGATAACAGTAGTGGAATAAAAAATAATCAAGTTTATAAGCTGTAGTATTGATGGTTAGGAACAGAAAAGGAGCCATAGAGTCAAATGATCAAAAAAATGTTTAAGCCAAAAATACTAAAGTTTTTACTAGGTGGTGGTTTAGCAGCAGTACTAAACTTAGCACTAATTTATTTAATAATTGAAAAACTAGGATTCAATACAGCTTTTCTACGTAATATTGCCAATGTAATATCAATTGAAATTTCTTTAATATTTAGTTTTTTTATATACCGAACTTGGGTTTGGACTGGCGGTGTTTGGAACCTTAAAGAAGTATTTTTGCGACAACTTCCTCTTTACCATGTTTCTGCGGGCGCAGCAGTTATTGTTCGCGTTTTTTTAATTTTTCCCATTTTAGATTGGTTGAAAGTTAACTATGGCATTAATACTATAATAGGCGCACTTGTGAGTGCATCAATTAATTATTTAATTAGCGATCGCTTTGTATTTAAAAACCCAACAAAAAAAATATCAGGTACATATTATCCAGAATCATTGGCTCCTGCTCTATTAGTAAATTCTAGCATAAGAAAGGAAGAGCCAATAACGATAGATAGTTCAAAAGCTGTCAAGACGTTATCAATAGTAATTCCAGCCTACAACGAAGAAGACTGTATAGTTCAAACTGTTCACACAATTAGCAACGTTTTGGAACAAGAAAAAATAGATTACGAAATTTTAGTCGTTAATGACAACAGCAAAGATAAGACAGAACAATTATTACAGCAGATAAATTCTGAAAATAGTAAACTTCGTTACGTTAATAATTATTATCCTAACGGGTTTGGCTTTGCAGTTCGCTGTGGATTAGAAAATTTTACAGGAGATGCTGTAGCGGTAGTTATGGCAGATAGTTCCGATGCACCAGAAGATATGGTATCTTACTACCATAAATTACAAGAAGGATACGATTGTGTTTTTGGTTCCCGCTTTATTAAAGGCGGTAGAGTTATTGACTATCCCAGCCACAAATTAATTGTTAATCGTTTAGCTAATTTCTTTATTAAAGTTTTATTTGGCTTAAAATTTAACGATACTACTAATGCATTTAAAATCTACCGTAAAGATGTTATTGAAGGGATCTCCCCATTAGTATCTCATCATTTCAATCTCACCGTAGAAATGCCACTAAAAGCTATAGTAAGAGGGTATTCTTATACAACTATTCCTATTACTTGGAGAAATAGAACCACAGGAGTTTCTAAGTTAAAACTAAAAGAAATGGGTAGTCGATATTTGTTTATAGTCCTCTACATCTGGCTAGAAAAACATTTATCACGTGGAGATTATCATCTAAGCAAAAATAGACCACTACTAGATCAAAGGTTTAAATCCAATGGCTGAGAAGATTCTGATTTTAGGAGGGGCTGGTTTTGTTGGCAGTTCATTAGCAATTAATCTAAAAAATCATCATTCTCAGTGGGAAATTACATGTTTTGATAATCTCAGAAGGCGTGGTTCAGAATTAAATCTTCCTAGACTAAAAAATTTAGGGATTGAATTCATTCATGGTGATATTCGTTCTTCTAGCGATTTAGATCCTGGAATATTTAATGTCGATACCATTATTGATTGTTCTGCTGAACCTTCTGTACTTGCAGGATTTACTTCTCCACAATACGTCTTGCAAACAAATTTAGTAGGAACTATCAATGTCCTTGAATTGGCTAGACAAATTCAAGCTCGTTTGCTCTTTCTATCTACTAGTCGTGTTTATCCAATTGAAACACTTAAATCAGTTAATTTGGTAGAACTACCAACTCGCTATAACATTGCTGTTGAACAGACAATACCTGGAGTCTCTAATATTGGTATAGCAGAGGAATTTCCACTTCAAAGCTACCGTTCTCTTTATGGTACTACTAAGCTTGCCTCAGAAATGCTAATCGAAGAGTATCGACAAGCTTATGGTATTCAGGCAATAGTCAACCGCTGTGGCGTAATTACAGGGCCTTGGCAAATGGGTAAAGTTGACCAAGGTGTTTTTGTTTTATGGTTAGCTGCACACCATTTTGAGAAATCTCTAAGTTACATAGGCTATGGTGGTACAGGTAAACAAGTTAGAGATTTATTGCATATTGAAGATTTATTATGCTTAATTAATTATCAGTTAGAAAATTTTTCCGAACTAGATGGAGATATTTTAAATGTTGGTGGAGGTGCTGATAATAGTCTATCGCTATTAGAAACTACTAGACTATGCGAGGCAATTACTGGTAAATCTATTGCGATCAAATCAGAAGAAGCAGCCAGACAGGGTGATATCCCCATTTATATTACGGATTCTTCCAAAATAATTTCTAAGACGGGATGGAAGCCAATGATGAATCCTGAACAAACTCTTAAAGATATTTATGATTGGATTCTTGAGTATGAAACAATTCTGAAGCCCGTTTTATCCTAAACTGATGGTTGTACTATGACGTGAGTCAAAATATTATGCCCACCGTTTTAATTACTGGTTCATCTGGTCTAATTGGTTCAGAATCGGTTCATTTTTTTGCTCAAAATGGTTTTTCTGTTGTGGGTATCGATAATAATATGCGAGCAGTATTTTTCGGTGAATCTGCATCAACAGAGTGGAATCGTCGCATCCTAGAAGATAAATATGGTGATAGTTATCGTCATTATGACATTGATATCCGCGATCGCCCCGCAATAGAAAATCTATTTCAAGAATATTCTTCTGATATTTGTCTGATTATTCATACAGCAGCACAACCATCTCATGACTGGGCAGCGAAAGACCCTCATACAGATTTTACAGTTAATGCTAACGGTACTTTAGTCTTATTAGAAGCTACTCGGCAATATTGCCCGAATGCGACTTTTATATTTACCTCAACGAACAAAGTTTATGGCGATGCTCCCAACTATTTACCCTTAGAGGAGTTAGAGACACGTTGGGAAATTGAACAAAATCATCAATACAGAGAGGGTATTGATGAGTCAATGACAATTGACAATTCTAAACATTCTTTATTTGGTGCTTCTAAAGTTGCCGCAGATATTCTAGTTCAAGAATATGGTAGATATTTCGGCATGAGGACTGTTACCTTTAGAGGAGGTTGTTTGACTGGCCCTAACCATTCTGGCGCTCAGTTGCATGGTTTTCTTGCTTACTTAATGAAATGTACTATTGCTGGTGACATTTACACAATATTTGGCTATCAAGGTAAACAAGTTAGAGATAATATACACAGTTTCGATTTGGTGAATGCTTTTTATCATTTTTATCAAAATCCCAGATGTGGGGAAATTTATAATATGGGAGGTTCTCGGCATAGTAATTGCTCTATGTTAGAAGCAATCTCAATTTGCGAAGATATCGTAGGTAAAAAGCTGCAATACACTTATACAGAACAAAATCGCTCTGGGGATCATATCTGGTATATTTCAGATGTTAGAAAGTTCCGTTCTCACTATCCAACATGGCACTACAATTATAATCTTCGACAGATATTAGAAGAAATTTATATTGCTCAAACATCTAGAAATGTTACTTCTTGATAAAGGCTATTTTAAAACTATCTGGATATATATTGGTGTTAGTTAATATTGATACATTAGTCGGAACTTTAGAGTATTAGGATATAAAATTAATCAATATAGTTGTTATATAACATCTAAATCAATGACCCTAAAAGTTGCAGCTTACATAACTCTCTATAAGGATAAGCAAGCTGCCAGCAATTGTTTGCAAGCTATTCAATCCCAATCCATACCAATAGATATTGTTTTTGTAGTAGATAATTCCGAGCAAAAATTACTAGAAATTGATAATAATGGATCGATTTTAATACATCATTATCCAGAAAATATTGGTATTGGTAAAGGTTTTGCCCTTGGACTGGAATGGGCAATAAAGGAAGGTTATGATTTTTTATGGGCTTTTGACCAAGATAGTTTACCTACCAATCATTGTTTGGAGATTTTGTTGAAAATTTACAACAACTTGTCTCTCAACGATGATAACAAAATTGGGATTATCGCTCCTACTGCTATTGATTGCAAGACTAAGGAAATTGTACAGGGAGCAGTCTTTGTAAAAGACCAGTTTAAAGGTTGTAAACATCATAATAATGTTGATTTTTATGAGTGTGATTCTCCGATAACTTCTGGTTCTTTGATTTCCATTGCTGCGGCTAAAACTGTTGGCCTTCCTCGGGCAGAATTATTTATAGATGGAATTGACCTTGATTATGGGCTAAGATTACGACAACAGGGATTCCGTAATTTAATAGTTACTAACGCTATCATGTATCATAATTTTGGTAATCCAGTTAAAGTAAAATTTTTTCAACGAGAAATTATCGTTCACAAATACTCCAGTCTACGTAACTACTACATTAATCGGAACCACACTTATTTAGAAACTCGCAACGCCAAAGGTTTATATCGATTACGCAGTTATGGTCAGCGCATAAAATATTTATTCCGCAGGATAGTTACAATTTTGCTGTATGACCCTGAAGAAAAAACCCTAAAAATATGGGCTTGCTTACTGGGAACATTTCACGGCTTTCAAGGAAAGCTTGGTAAAACTTGGTTTTGAGTTGATAAATAGGGGTAGATATTGGAGATTTAGAAGTGAAAAATTGTGTCCGGATCTTTAACAGAAAACATCTATAGGAATCCTATATAATTGATTATTAACAAGATTAACTGATATTATAAATTTATATAAGCATAGTGATTTATTTTTTAACCGTTAATTATTATTCTGCCAATTTAATTTCAAAATTAATTAGTTCGATAGATAAAACAAGCAATATTGACTACAAAGTAATTATTATCAATAATTCACTTGACGATCGCAACATTGATAATCTCAAAACTGAATCTGTATTGATTTTTAATGCTGAAACTAATTTAGGTTTTGGTTGTGCTTGTAATTTAGGCTTAAAATGGATCTACATTCAAGACCCGCAAGCATATATTTGGATTATCAATCCAGATGCTTATTTAGTAGACAATACTTTAGATAAAGTTCAACCTTTTTTTAAATTATATCCAGAAATTTCAATTCTTGGTACACTTATCTATACACCCACAGGTGAAGTTTGGTTTGCTGGTGGTAGATTTATTCCGAAAAATGGTGCAATCATTACTGAAAAAAAATTAACAAATACAAATATAGATGCTAATTATGTTAATTGTGATTGGATTTCAGGTTGTAGTCTAATTGTGAATTTAAAGAATTTTAGTGAATGTCCTCATTTTGATTCTGCTTACTTTCTTTATTATGAAGATGTAGATTTTTGCTTACGCTATGCTAGTCAAGGACATATAGTTGCCATAAATAATTTTTCAGTGCTGCATGAACCATCATCTATTACTAATAGAAACATTTTTCAAAAAATTAGATATAGTACCTATAGCTATTTGTTAACAATCGACAAATATACAAATAAATTTATTTTTAGCATTAGATTAAGTCTTCAAATATTAAAAGCAATATTAGGGATTATACTAAAGCCACAAGCTGCATTAGGAAAAATTTGTGGGATATGGGATTATCTGATAAAGAATCGGAGTAAATATAAATAAATTATTAAATTTAATTGGTAAAATTTTAAAATAAATTATTGAAATATTGATTTTAAAATAATTGATTTTTTAAAATTTATGTTTAATTATAATGAAATTATTAATTAATCTCTCATTTCTGTTAACTCAACCCACAGGTATCACTACCTACGCTCTAAATTTGCTGCCTCACTTACAACAACTTTATCCTACACTTCTAGTTTCCCAAGAAATTCCTGATTACAACTGCTATCCAATTCCCTCTAACCAATCCGCAGCAGAAGGGGTAAAAGGTCATTTAAAACGTCTTGTTTGGACGCAATTTCAATTACCACAAATCTATAGAAAGCTAAAATCTCAGATTTTATTTTCCTTACTTCCAGAAGCACCTCTTAATACCAACTGTCGTTTTGTCGTGATGGTTCACGATTTTATCCCGTTGCGTTTTCCTAAAGGCTTTTCACCACTTACATTGTATCACCGCTACTACATTCCCCAAGTTATTAACCAAGCACAACACATTGTCTGTAACTCCCAAGCTACAGCTAAGGACATTACCGATTTTTTTCATATTCCTGCTAGCAAAATTACCTCTATCCCACTTGCTCACGATCGCACTCACTTCCGTTTTTTCAATCTGCCCACCCGTAACTATTTTCTCTACATCGGACGACAAAATACCTATAAAAACTTACATGGGCTTATTGCTGCCTTCGCCGCGCTACCCAATAACAGCGATTATGAACTTTGGTTAGCAGGGCCAAGCGATCGCCGTTACACCCCAACTTTAATAGCGCAAGTTGCCCAACTCGGCATCACCAATCAAGTGAAATTCTTGGACTATGTTCCTTACAGCGAATTGCCAAAAATTATCAATCAAGCGATCGCTCTTGTCTTCCCCAGTCTCTGGGAAGGTTTTGGTTTACCTGTCCTGGAAGCAATGGCGTGTGGTACTCCCGTCATAACCTCCAATCTCTCCTCTTTACCAGAAGTCGCTGGAGATGCGGCAATTCTGATTGATCCCTACAACACCAAAGAAATTACAGAGGCGATGGAGGCGATCGCAACTGATTCGACATTGCGATCGCGCCTTTCTAGTCAAGGTATCATTCACTCTCAACAATTCAGTTGGGAAAAAACCGGACAAGCAACCGCCGAAGTATTATCCCGCTACGTGTAGAATATTACCGTTAAGTAGAGGACGCGGGGATGGGAAGACACCGAGAATAATTAATGCCCCATGCCCCATTCCCCATGCCCCATGCCCCATGCCCCATGCCCAATAATAAATCCCTATGAAAGCATTAATTCTGTCTGGTGGTAAAGGTACACGCCTACGTCCCCTCACCTATAGCGGAGCCAAACAACTCGTACCAGTTGCTAATAAACCAGTTTTGTGGTATGGCATTGAAGAAATGGTCGCTACTGGGATTACTGATATTGGCATCATCATCAGCCCGGAAACTGGGGCAGAAGTCCAAGGGAAAACCGGAAATGGAGAATCCTTTGGAGCAAACATCACCTACATCGTCCAAGAACAGCCACTTGGACTTGCTCACGCCGTCCAAATCGCCCATTCCTTTTTAGGAGATTCTCCCTTTGTGATGTATTTGGGCGATAACCTGATTCAACTAGGTGAGTTACGTTACTTTCTGCAACAATTTAGCCAACAACAACCAGATGCTCTAATTCTTTTGCGTTCGGTTGCCAATCCCAGCGCCTTTGGTGTGGCTCAGGTAGATGAAACAGGACGGGTATTACAGCTAATTGAAAAACCCAAAGTTCCGCCTTCAAATCTGGCATTGGTGGGGGTTTACTTCTTTTCTCACCTGATTTTTGATGCGATCGCAAATATTCAACCTTCTGCTAGAGGCGAATTAGAAATCACTGATGCTATTCAATACCTAATTAATCAAGAAAAGCAAGTTTTAGCATACAATCTCAAAGGTTGGTGGTTAGATACCGGCAAGAAAGATGACTTGTTAGAAGCTAACCGATTGATTCTCGATACCTATCTGACAGCATCAGTTATTGGCGAAGTTGATGCCCAAAGTCAGATTATTGGGCGAGTGCAAATCGGTGCAAATTCTCAACTAATTAACTGCACTATTCGGGGGCCAGTAGTCATTGGTAGCAATTGTCATTTAGAAAACTGTTTTATCGGCCCTTATAGTAGTATTGCTAACAATGCAACAGTCATTGATACTGATTTAGAACACAGTGTGATTTTAGAAGGTGCTAAAATTGTCGGAATTCATCAGCGCATTATTGATAGTGTGATTGGTCAACGGGCACAATTGACTCTTGCACCTCGCCGCCCCAAAGCCTTGCGATTTCTAATTGGCGATGATTGTCAAATTGAATTGACTTAAAAATGAGAAAAGCCACGGTCGAAGTGTTACCTACTAGCTGTAAAATACAAACATTAAATGAGTCTCACAATTAAGACTGTGGCGAATTACTCGAAATAATATTAATGAGCATTGTACATACCAAAATACCCGAAGTTATACAACTAGAACCCCAAGTATTTGCGGACGATCGCGGGTTCTTTTTTGAAGCCTACAACGATCGCAAATTTGCCCAAGAGACTGGTATTATTGCCAGCTTCGTTCAAGATAACCACTCTTGCTCTAAACAAAACGTTCTGCGGGGATTGCACTACCAAATCCACCAACCCCAAGGTAAACTTGTTCGGGCTATTATTGGCACTATCTTTGACGTAGCCGTAGATATTAGAAAAAGTTCGCCAACCTTTGGAAAGTGGGTAGGTTATGAACTCAGTGCTGAGAACAAACGTATACTGTGGATACCATCAGGCTTTGCTCATGGTTTTCTCGTGCTTTCAGAAATAGCCGAAGTTGTCTACAAAGCTACAGATTACTACGCACCCCAAGGCGATCGCACAATTTTATGGAACGATCCAGATTTAGCGATAGATTGGCCCGTGAGTGCCTCACCGATTTTATCAGCTAAAGACCAAGCCGGTAAATCTTTGAGAACTGCTGAAGTATTTGATTAAGTAGTCATTGGTCATTGGGCATTGGGCATTGGTCATTGGTCATTGGTCATTGGTCATTGGTCATTGGGCATTGGATTTTGTCAGATACCCAGCCTCTTGCTATAGCCTAAACTTACTTTTATCGTGTGCAGAAAAACTTTGTCTTTCATCGAATTAATTCAAACCAAGTTAAAGAGTGGACGTGGCTTCTCTTTGACAAATGACAAATGACAAACGACAAATGACAAAATTAATTTTGCTGATTGGTAGCAACGGTCAAGTTGGTAAGGAACTGCAACAAATACTTCCATCTTATGGAGATATTATCTCAGTAGCACGCCCAACAGTAGACCTTGCCCAACCCGATACTCTCTGCAACTTTATCAGATCAAAGCGGCCGCAAATCATTATTAACGCTGCTGCTTATACTGCTGTGGACAAAGCAGAAAGCGAACTCGAACTTGCTACCGCAATTAATACTACTGCACCCCTAATTATTGCTCAAGAAAGCCAAAAATTAGGGGCTTTTCTAATTCATATTTCAACCGATTACGTTTTTGATGGCAATGGGTATCGCCCTTACCAAGAAACCGATGCAACTAATCCCTTGAGTGTCTATGGTAAAACCAAGCTTGCTGGAGAAGAAGCAATTCGGGAAACTTGCGGCCATCACCTCATCCTTCGGACTGCTTGGGTTTATGGAACCTTTGGCAAAAGTAATTTTGTCAAAACCATGTTGCGGCTAGGTGCAGAACGTCAAGAAGTTCGTGTTGTCGCCGATCAAATTGGTAGCCCGACTTGGGCACAAGATATAGCCGCAGTTATAGCCCAGATGATTCCCCAGTTAACCCCAGAAATTAGCGGCACTTATCACTATACTAATAGCGGTGTTGCTAGCTGGTATGACTTTGCTGTTGCCATTTTTGAAGAAGCCCAGCAGCTAGGTTTCCCTTTAAAAGTTGAACGTGTTGTCCCCATTACAACCGCCGAATATCCCACACCAGCCAGTCGCCCAGCCTATTCTGTGCTTGCTTGTAAGAAAATTACTGCAATTCTAGGGACTTATCCCCCTCATTGGCAACAAAGACTCCGCCAAATGCTCACGGAATTGGGAATTGGGAATTGAGAATTGGGAATTGGGAATTGGGAATTGGGAATTGAGAATGGAGTAATAATCTAATAGTTCTTCTTCCCCTGCCCCCTGCTCCCTTGCTTCTTCCCCAGTCCCCAGTCCCCAATCCCCAATCCCCAATCCCTATCCCCTTTTTAAAACTCCCTTCTCATGTTGTATGGGTAAGACATCTAAAATATCTGTTTGAGAACAATATTTTAAATCTTCTTGGCAGTCAAGACGCAACAATCGTTGGCCGTGACTAGCTTGGTGGAATAATCCTAATAAGTTATCTTGCCACTGAGAATAAAGAGCGATCGCACCAGCTACTTCATCATTACCAGCTAATTCTTCTGGTGACAACTGTGTTTGTTGTAAAAGACTATGAGCGATCGCACCTGCACAAACTGTATCCTCTAAAGAAAAACTACCTTCCCAACCGGAACCGACAATCCACACTGTCTCTGGTTTCTTTTCTAGAAGAAATTGCACTACCGCCGCCCGGTTGATCAAGGCTGCTGCTAATAGATTTGGCGAGTCTTGTACCCGTTGTAATGCACGAGTGCCGTTTGTGGTACTGATAAACAAACGCCGCCCATGCACTAATTCTGGTGTGCAGTCGAGGGGAGAGTTTCCCAACTCAAAGCCAGGTACTTTTGCACCGCCGCGTTCTCCAGCCCGTAGCCGTTTTTCTGAGGGCCATTTTTCGCTAACTTCAATTAACTGGTCTAAATCGCTGAATACTTGTACAGCTTCGCCTCCAGCTGCCAAAACGGTCGCTATTGTGCTTGTGGCTCGCAGTACATCGACTGCGATCGCACATTCTGGCGCTTTACCCGTTGGAGTCAATTCAGGAGTGTGATATACGAATAGCTTCACGCGCTGGATACACCTGCTTTAATACTACTGCCGCAAAATAACATTCTACCTAGTTGATGTCACCAACTATAGTTACAATTACTCACAAAGAATTTTTTAACATTAGAATGCATTATCTGACTCATTCAATACATAAATACTTAAAAAATACATTTTTATGCTTATAGATTTTTAGACTTGCTGCATTATCCTGTAATGTAAAACAATAAAGGGAATGGGGCATTGGGCATTGGGAATTGAAAAGAGGCAGAGGGGAAAACTAATCTCCCTGCTCCCTGCCCCATTCCCCATTCCCCATTCCCTTCAAAAATCGCTATGGCACCCTTACCCGATTACCGCCCTAAACAACTATCTTTAGGCCCGTTGGAAGCGGAAATTTTAAATATTATCTGGGAACTTGGTTCAGCCACAGTCAAGGATGTACACGATCGCATTCTGACCGATCCGAACCGCGAATTAGCCTATACTTCTGTCACTACTGTTTTACGTCGTCTCACTGATAAAGGTTGGTTAGCCTGCGATAAGAAAGAGCGGGCATTCTATTGGCGGCCAATGCTGAGTAAGCAGCAATCAGATGTCATCAAAGCTCACGAGCAGTTACAGCGATTTTTAGCGGTGGGGAACCCCGATGTTGTTGCTGCCTTTGCTGATAGCTTAGATGAAGCAGCTAGTGAACAAATAGCAGCGATCGCCAAACGCATTCAATCTGCACGCCAAGCCAGGGAGGAAAAATGATGCATCTGATGATGATTTTAATTACTTTGGTAGTTTCCTGGTGGTTAAGATCCTCTTGGAATCAACCCCAAGGCAATTGGAATATGCGGTGGCAGCGATCGCTATTTTTGTTCCTTTTCCCGCCCTTGCTGATTTTTATGACTGCGATCGCTCTGCTATTCATGGGGCCTCAAGGACAAATGAGCGGGATGTATACAGGCTCAGTCAGCTATTTACTAGCATTAGTTTATTTAGCATTTTTTGCCATTTCATGCATTAAACTTGCCTTTCAGGGTTGGCAGTCTGTAGAATCTGCTCGCAACTGTCCTCTGGTAAATTTGGGGGATAAACGAGCTAGGTTACTGCGAACGGGCGCGTTGTTTGCAGGTCAAATTGGTTTTTGGCAACCTGAATTAGTGATTAGCCAGGGATTACTGCAAACTCTCTCACCAAATCATTTAGAAAGCGTCTTAGCCCATGAGCAAGGGCATCATCATTATAGGGATACGTTCTGGTTTTTTTGGCTGGGTTGGGTACGTTCCTGCACCGCTTGGTTGCCAAACACAGAGCTTTTATGGGAAGAACTGTTAGCTTTGCGCGAACTCCGTGCTGATGGTTATGCAGCCTTGCAGGTAGATCCTTTAGTGTTAGCAGAATCACTTTTATTAGTGGTTAGTACCAGCCCAGTATTATCGGAATTATCGGAAATTTGCTGTGCTGCATTGGGTTCGTCTGGAGTAGGCGATGCCTACGGCGGGCTACGCCTACGTTTAGAACAACGAATAGAAGCTTTATTAGCACCACCAGAACCAACGCCAGCAGATCAATTGCATTCCTGGCATGGATTTATGTTAGCTTTCCTACCTTTAGTGACTGTAGTATTTCATAGTTAAATTGGATTTATACCAGTTCTCTATAAAGTTGCACAGAATAATTATTAACTTAATTTCTTCCTTTACGCCCTACAGGTACTCAGTTGGAGAATTCGTAGAGTAGCCGCTCCTTGTCTATACGTCCTTTGTGGTTCGTTTAATAAAAATCAAGTGCATCTTTATAGAGAATAAAACTTACGCTTTGACAGAAAATCAAAAGATTTATGGTATAAAAAAATACTACCTTTGTAAGGATAATTCATGAATTGTCCTTACAGTGCGGAGCTATTTAATATAAAAAAATAATTAATAAAAAAATGACATCAGACTCCTACTATAGATATTCCTTAATCTCTTACTAATGGGCTAAAACCCTCTTCCTTCGTGCCCTGAGCGCAACAAATCAATTTATGACAACCTCCTGGTTAGCGAGATGGTCATTGCTTGATGTAGGCATAGCTCGTCGAATATTTAGATAAACTTCATCAAAACCTTGCACAAAGCGCTCTTCATTGTCATATCACTCCGAAAATTAACAGGATTTTACCAAGGTATCTCCATATTTTTTAGTTTTTGTTGTAAAAAAACTTACAATGTTCCGAGCATTCACCGATATCAAGTGCTATTTGTAAAGGTTATTTTTAATTAAGTTAACAAGGTTCAGTTACACCGTTTACAACAGGTTCGACTAAGTTGTTACATTAGTTCCCTTAAGTTAAAGGGTAAACCTACTAAAGTTTCAACCAATTTAACTTTCACCACTGTAACTTTAAGTCCTCAGTTATCAGTTCGGAGGTGCATTTTACCATGCAGACTTGGCAACTTCCTGACCTAAACAACGGGCAAAGTTCAGAGGAATTACTATGCCAATTTATGAGCATCCTATCAATATATAGCTGGCTCACAAAGATCAGCGAAGCTGCTACTACAGATAACAATACGGTTTAGTTCGACTCCATTACAGGATGTCTGACAAAAAGCCCACAGAAGACAATAAATGTCTCCGGCTTTGCACTGCACATCAAGATATTAATCGTCCAAGCACCCTCAATAAAAAATACTGACTGTATCGATATCCCTGATTTAACCATCAACGGTTGACAGGAGAAAAAGTTTTCAGTTTGACAACAGCGTTTCTACAACCGATGCGATTTCAAGTCGTAATTGGACAACTTTCACTGTCTGAAAATTTCTGGCAGATTATCCATTCCAATAACTACTCAGGAACTTTCTAGGTTGCTGAGGTGTACTTCCAATTTCCCTTACACACATTCGGAGTAAACAGATGACTACATATTACGTTTCTGGAACAGGCAGTGATAACAATAACGGCTTGAAAGAAGGCGCTGCATTTCGCACTTTGGGCAGAGCTGTATATGAGATGAAAACAGGCGACACGCTTTACGTCATGAATGGGGATTATGACAAAGGAGCGATGCTTTTTAACAAAAATGGCTCACCAGACAACTGGACAACAATAAAAGCGTACCCAGGGCATACACCCAAAATCAAAACAACGGGAAGTGGCATTCTTGTATTTAGTTCATCTTATGTACGAATTGAGGGACTTGATATAGAAGGCAATCGGGAAAATATAAGTTTAGACTATGCATTACAACAAAAAGACAACCTCAATAACTCTTTAACTAATGCTAGTGGAATTGATGTCAAAGCTTGGAAAGATGATAAAGGTGCTGGCGGTACTAACTCCCATCATATTGTTATCTCTGGCAATAAAGTCAGTAATTTCTCAGGTGGAGGAATCGTATTGATGAATACAGACTACATTACCGTTGAGAAAAATACTGTGTCTGGAAATGCTTGGTATTCGCCTTGGGGTTGTCAAGGAATCAGCGCTCTCCGTAGTTTTAATTACGATAATAATACTACTGACTACAGAATGATTTTTCGAGACAATATTGTTTACGATAATCAAAGTCTAGTTCCGTGGTATGAAGCTGGCAAAATCACTGAAGGTCACGGGCTTATGCTTGACACTACTATTAAGACTAATAATAGTACGCCTTATAGCGGTAAGAGCTTAATTATCAATAACACCGTCTACAAAAATGGTGGCTCTGGTATCAATGTTTTCACAGCGAAAAATGTAGATGTTGTCAACAACACAACTTATCAGAATGGTCGTGTTCTTACAACTTCAGGAGAGATTTCTACAACTT
The DNA here is from genome assembly GCF_034530675.2 of Nostoc sp. DedVER02. Classification (NCBI taxonomy): domain Bacteria; kingdom Bacillati; phylum Cyanobacteriota; class Cyanophyceae; order Nostocales; family Nostocaceae; genus Nostoc; species Nostoc sp. DedVER02. Next base: position 79,544 of record NZ_JAVRCP020000009.1, on the reverse strand, counting down.
TCTCAGAAAATGTACGTGTTTACAACAACATTATGTATGCGAGGGACAATCAAAAGGCCAACGTTATATACGATGCTAAAAATATAACTTACGATCGCAACCTTGTTTATAACTCCTCTCAATTCCAAGCCTCAGATAATCTAAAAGCCACATTACAGAATATCTTGGGTAAAGATCCCCAATTTGTTGATGCCGCCAAAGGAAATTTTGCACTTAAAACTGGAAGTGCTGCAATCGATGCAGGTTCCAATCTTTTCAATAGTAGCAATACAAATACTCCCCAGGATGGCGATGGCAATGGCACTGCACTTATTGATATTGGTGCCCACGAAGCCCCTCGCATCACCATTAGCGCTCCCGAAATTCAAGTTCTCAATGGCACAGTTGATATTGCAGATGGCAGCACTACCGCCATTAACTTTGGCAATGTCGTTGCTGGTAGCACTTTGACCAAAGCTTTTACTATCAAGAACACTGGTACATCTGCACTTAACCTCACTAGTCTGAAGCTTCCCGACGGATTTAGTTTGGTCGGTACTCTTCCGACGAGTGTGGCTGCAAATGCTTCTACCACCATCACGGTGGGACTCAATACCACTACACCTGGAACTTATAGTGGCACTCTGATTTTAGGCAACAACGATAGTAACGAAAGCCCCTTTGACTTTGCGATTAGTGGTACAGTTCAAACCAAAACTCAAGTTCTCAATGGCACATCTGGTAAGGACACCTTTGTTACTAAGCTAAACAATGGCAATGACATCATCACAGACTTTGGTGGTGTGGGTACTAACGCAAACCCAACGGAAGAGGTAATTGCCAAAGTAGACACCTTGCAATTTATTGGGGCTGGCTTGACTGCGAGGAATCTGCAATTAACTCAGAATGGCAACAATTTAGAAGTCACCTTTGAAAATGTGGCTAATACCCAAGTCACTCTACAAAACTTTCAGTTAGAAAACCTGGAAAACGTAGGCGCATCAACAACAAGATCCGCTATCGGTAATATCATATTTGACGGGCAAACCAGTCTTACTGACAGTTTTGATGTAATTAATGCTAACTCTACTCAAACTAGCATTTTCACCGCAAACAGTGTCACCTTCCTGAATGACTTGAACAATAACATTGTTGGTTTTGACTACTCCAACGATGTGATTAATGGACAAGGAGGTAATGACACTATCAATGGTAAGAGTGGTGACGACCTACTGCGAGGTAATACTGGCAATGATACTCTTATGGGTGGAGAAGGCAACGATCTTCTCATAGGTGGTTTGGGTGCTGATGCTTTCAGCTTCAACAGCAATGCTGCTTTTTCGAGCGATGGTGTGGGTATTGATACCATTGCTGACTTCAATCGCTCTCAAGGTGACAAGATTGTTTTAAGTAAGGCTACCTTTAATGCCATTACTTCCATTGTGGGAAATAGTTTTGGTAAGGCTAGTGATTTTGAAAGCACCAGTTTAGGGGCAGCTAGTAATGCTGTGATTGTCTATGACCAGATAACTGGGCAGTTACTATACAATCAAAATGGTAGTGCTGCTGGTTTCGGCACTGGTGGTCAATTTGCACAACTTACTGGTACGCCCAGTCTTACTGCCTCAGACTTCATCATTCAAGCATAGTTGCGTCAAGTTAACTGAGTCAAAGTGTAATCTAAAAATGAATCGATTTTAAAGGCAGTTTTCAATTAAATAGATCGTACATATAGGGGTGCAATATATTTGTGCCCCTATAATTTTGCAATTTAATAGCAATGGAATTTGTCGCTTTAATATAACTACTGCTGTGGTTCTGAGTGCAAGTCTTGTAATACTTCCTGCAAAAACTTGCCCCATTGCGCCGCCAAAGGGATTTCTGTAAATGGAACACGTACTGAGTTAGTAGATTCTGAAAATAGAAATTCTAATTCTATAGAACGACCTTTATCAGGTATACTTTCCATATCTACTGATTTATCATCTACTAAAAGATGAATTTGCTTAACATCAAGCAAAGAGAATGTTTCTAGTTTAATAGGCCCTTTAGGCGTGGGTTTTCCCCAAGTTATATTGTTGCTTTTTTGACCTAACACTGAATAAATATCGTACTTAGCCCTTTCAAATTGCTCTGCCCAAGCGCGATAGGCTTCAACTTTCTGATACTCCTTTGAGCCTTGCCAAGCCAACCAGAAAAACATTACTAAGAGGGGCAACCACAAAAGACCACGTTCCATTGTTTAAAAAATCCTGAGTCGTGAGTGAAACTTGTAACTAAAAGTGCAATAATCCACCAACAAGGGATGCAGATAAGTTATGGTAGTGAGCAAACTGGCAAAAAGCGGTGATGAGTTAATATGAGAAAACTTATATTATTGTGCTTGTTTGTCATTGGGCTGGGATCTGCCATATTTGGTTTCCTAAATTTCCAGGGACTGGCAGCTAAAGGAGAGTTTGAGACGATTTTGCTTGATTTTCGGGAAGATATTCCATCCCTTGTGGTGGAGGAGAATCTGCAAGCGATCGCCAAACAATATAACGTTACACCCCAATTAGACAACAAGTTTTCAAAAAAAGATAATGTGTATATTGTCAAAGGCGATCGCCAGCGACTCCAAGAACTGAAAAAATCTCAATTTGCCAAAGCTACAGAATTCATTGAACCAAATTATATCTACAGTAAGATTCCACAACCAGGCAAAACTGCAAGGCTCGGAGAATTTTTGAGACCCCAAGAAGAAGATGAAGCAAACCCTTCATTAACTGGCCCCAACGATCAATATTACAGCAAGCAGTGGAACTTGCACAAAATCGGTATTGAAGGCGCATGGAGTCAAACTAAAGGTAGTGGCATCACAGTCGCGGTAATTGACACCGGGATTACTAAGGTGCGGGACTTATATGAGACAAAATTCGTCAAAGGCTATGATTTTGTTAACGACCGAGAAGAAGCCACAGACGATAATGGCCACGGTACTCACGTTGCCGGAACTATTGCCCAAGCCACAAATAACAAATATGGCGTAGCTGGAATTGCCTATGAAGCCAGTCTGATGCCGTTAAAGGTACTCAGTTCTTATGGGGGCGGTACAGTTGCCGATATTGCCGAAGCGATTAAATTTGCTGCTGATAAAGGCGCAGATGTAATTAACATGAGCTTAGGTGGTACTGGTGAAAGCAAGTTGATGAAAGAAGCCATCGAGTATGCCCATAGAAAAGGTGTAGTTATTATTGCCGCAGCTGGGAATGAAAATACTAATGGGGTAAGCTATCCAGCCCGCTATCCTTACGTAATCGGTGTTTCGGCAACTGGCCCAGATGGCGAAAGAGCGCCCTACTCTAACTTTGGTGCTGGGGTAGATATCTCTGCTCCTGGTGGTAGTGAAGCTGGTAAGATTCTCCAAGAAACTATCGATGAAAAGGGCGAAGGAGTATTTCTGGGTTTCCAGGGTACAAGCATGGCTTCTCCCCATGTTGCTGGTGTTGCGGCATTAATCAAAGCTGCTGGTATCAAAGAACCAGATGAAGTTTTAAAAGTCCTCAAGCAATCAGCGCGAGTTATCCAGGATGATGGTTTGAACTATTATGGTGCTGGACAACTGAATGCAGAAGCAGCAGTCAGACTAGCCTTTGGGGGGCAAATCAGTTTTCCAGATTTCTTTCGTTGGTTACGAGATAGCGGCTATCTTAACCCCGGCTTTTGGATTGATGGTGGTGCAGTGGCACTGTTACCAAAGATTTTAATGGTGGTTGGTTCCTATTTGCTGGCTTGGTTTTTACGGGTTTACTTTCCTTTTACTTGGAGTTGGTCTTTATCTAGTGGACTAATTGCTGGCAGTTCTGGGTTATTCTTCCTCAAGGGAATCTATATTTTTGATCTTCCCCAATGGCCTTTCCGGGTTTTAGGTAGTTCAATTCCCGAACTAGGTAATACCCTCCAAGGAACCGATGCGTTGAATCCCCTATTTGCTAGCGTACTAATTCCCATTGTGTTAATGGCATTGCTGCTGGGACATCCTATTTGGAAATGGTTTGCTCTTGGTTCAACATTGGGTGTAGCAGCGTGCTTGACAGTAAGCGCGTTTTTAGATCCAGCCGTTTGGGGTTTGGGAAGTGGCAACTTAGCACGCCTATTTCTCATCACCAATGCTCTAATCTGTTATGGACTTGTTCGTTTAGCATTGAAAAATGAGGAAAAAATAGCATAAATTGGAAATGGGGAATTGGGAATTGGGAATTGGGCATCGTGAAGAATTATGATTAATAATTCCTGTACAGACACGATTAATCGCGTCTCTCCCACCTTTTGTACAGACGCGATTCATCGCGTCTCCCTACTCAGCACTTAGCACTTTTATGAGCATTACACTTACAGGTACAATCGAACGTCGTGATATTGGCACAGGCGCATGGGCGTTAGTCACAGAAGAGGGCGTTACTTACGAAATCCTTAAAGGGGCTGACAAAGGCTTACTCAAAGCTGGACAAAAAGCAAAAGTTAAAGGACAGGTGCGTGAAGATATCATGACTATTGCCATGATTGGCCCTGTCCTAGAGGTCAAATCTTTTGAGGTAGTTTAGTTCTGATTAGCTGTGGAATCTAGAACCTCTTGAAGACGGCTTCTAAATTCCCCTTTGGGATGACCCCCTTTTACTTCACCCACAATCTGAAATTCTCCTTCTGGAGAATTGCAGATGATGTAAGTAGGCCATCCCATTTCTGATTTGTCAGGATACTGAGTCAATAAAATCTTGCGATACTTGCGATAAGCAGTCGTATCCTGCATTTTCACATCAATAAATTCTAAACCCAGTTCTTCAGCCACTTTTTTGTCATAAAAGGACATTTTGTGGCAGATGCCGCACTCTTCTGAAGAGAACTTAATTACAGCTAAACTCATGGGTTGGTAACTCTTTGATTTTAGGCAAAGTTTTTTAACATAATGCCATGAAATACTATCATATAGCTGGCCATTAGTGTCAAGTTCAGACTGAAACCCCTGATTTAATCTCCTTTTCTCTAATATTTTCTAGCAGAGATCCACTTTCAGAGGTATCAGCCTTTAGAAGCACAGCGAAAGTTAGGAGATTTTTTTAATAGGTGCAGCTAATGTCCAGTTACCTTCCGCCAGATGTTTGAGGAAAACTGGTGTTGTTTTTGCAGTAGTACTCACCACCATAAAAAGAATTGTAGGCTGCGATCGCTCATTTTGCTATAAAGGCGGGATCGTAGGTGCAGCCCTTCGTGGACATCGCTTTTTATCGCGTATTTACGATCTGTAAACAATGTATACTTAGCTACCTATATCATAACCATTGATCATTGATGTCAATTGCGAATCGACTGCATTGACATAACCGCGATCGTTCAAAACTTTTGCTGGTAACTTGTTAGCCTTGATAGCAGCCTGAACCACATCTTTCGCAGTCAGGTTTCCTATTTGGAATTCAGATAGCAAAGTACCCGCACTGGGAATACCCTGCTCTTTGAAAGCACCTTGATAAGCTAGAAAGGCAACATTAAAAGGTTGCAGATATCTGGTATTGGACGAATTTGTGTTGATTTGTCCACCACTATTGTTATTATTAACTGTTTGAGCATCAACAATTACAGGGGCGAAAGCAACACAAGCAACGATAAGGACAGAATTTATCAAGTTTGTAATTTTCATAATTTTCTACTAATTTGAACTAAGTTAATTAGTGTTGTCTAGGAATGAAATCCTAAATTTTTAGCATTTTTAAACTCAATAATATAAAAATGCGTGATTGAAACAATAATGCTATTGTTCTCTCTCAAAGGTACTGTACGTCTTAAAAACATCTTTTTTTAAAGCGAAGCTTTAAACTCACAGTTAAAGTCTGTTTTCTGTTTCCTCGTCCCTCTTTCTTGTAAGTTACAACTCAGAAATACTAAGTTACAACTCAGAAATACAGAGCTAACTTAGATTATTCAAAATTATTCAGACCCATCATCTGATATGCAATAAAAGCAGTATCAAATGATTTGAGGGAATTTACATTCCTGCAATAGCTAGATAAAGTATCAGAGTTGACAGTTAGGTTCCTTGATGTGCCACTGTTATTATTATTGGCTATATTAACGCTAGTGATTTTAGGCGGAGAATTAATCCAATTCATAATATGTGCAAAATCAATCGACTTTCTAAGTTTCATAAAGTTATCCTCAACTAAAAAAATGCAATCAATCAGTATTCTCTATTAATAGAGTCAACTGAGTTATAAAATTCAAAAATTTACACTCAGAATATTTGAAAACTTGATTTCTTAAATACACAAACTTCTGAGTTAAATCAATCTAAATATCAGAAAATATAAACGCCCGCTATATAAAATCTATTGTTTACCAAATTTTATAAAAGCTGCGATCGCTCATATATACTGAATGATGCTTTTATCTTCTAGATATTTTTTACTTTCGGCTACAAACTGAAATTCAACTTTTATTGACTAACTAACGTTTCCATACCAATATGCTAGAAAATGTTCATGATAGAAGCAAATACTTTTAATTTTCAATTTGATAAACAAAAGTGATGCCAGTATTATTTGGCATTGCAAAGTTTTCTATAAAGCTTACTGAGTACTCATTTGAGTTCGGATGCACTCTGATGTAAGTTAGGCGTTCAGGGGGATAAAATAAGGCGATCGTGTCAAAATGTTAAGTGTATAGTTTATTTGCAAGCTTACTTATGCCGAAAGCAATTTGGAATGGCGCAGTTTTAGCCGAAAGCGATCGCACCGTAGTTGTGGAAAACAACCATTATTTCCCTGCTGACTCCATTAACAAGGAGTACTTCACAGACAGTAACACCCACACTACTTGTCCTTGGAAAGGTGTCGCTAGCTACTACAGTATTGAAGTTGATGGACAAATCAACAAAGATGCTGCTTGGTACTATCCCAGCACCAAGGAGAAGGCTAAGAATATTGAGGGTTATGTGGCTTTCTGGAAGGGTGTAAAAGTAGAAGCTTAATAAAGGTTCCTGGAAGTATTTATTTCCAGGGAATTGATTCAGTATCTTAAGCAATCATCAAACTAAACTTTGTGGAGGTTGGCTTGTGTCAACCTCCACAGTCTTAAAATATTTGCTGATTTATTATTAACTGCTGCTCAAGGGGAAAAGTCAGATAATAGAAAAAATGGACGCAGTTATTTCTAATTTCTCAATTCCATAATTCCACATAGCGAGGTAACAACCATGCAAAATCTCACCAGAATTACCCGCAATCCAGAAGTGATCGGTGGTAAACCCTGCATCCGAGGAATGTCTGTCACTGTTGGTACTATTGTTGGGTTAATGGCATCTGGACACAGCAATAGCGATATTCTTAAAGCATATCCCTACCTCGAAGAAGCTGATATTTATGAGGCGCTTGCCTATGCTGCATGGCGAGTTGAAGAAATTGAAGTTCCTCTAAAAAGTGCATGAAAATTTTGATTGATATGAATTTTTCCCCTGATTGGGTTGCGGTTTTTCAGAGGTAGAATATTTCGTCTGTCCACTGGTCATCTAACAAAACCGCATTGTTTCCCAGAAGACTTTGCGACATTTTGTGTTTTGATATTACTATATCAAACCTAGACATCTGCTACTTCTGCGAAGTTCGTTTGGAAGATTTTGTTCTTGGATTAAAGTAAAACCATGATGTCCGTAAAATCTGAGTGATTCAGGCGTAGGGAACACATAAATTGGTCTAACTCCTCTACGTGCAAGGTTTTGCACTAAACAAGACCCTAACCCAAGGCGGCGATAATCCGGTTTAACATATAAAGATTTCAACAACGAATAACTACCTTTCTTAGACTGTATAGCATAAGCTACTAAGCAATTCTTATGTTCTATTAGTAGAACTATTGAGCTATCTTTTCTATTAAAAATACTTGCAAGTTGTAAAGATGAAGTTATTAATATTGAACTGCTTACTATTAGTGGAATTCTTACTAAAGATATCAAAAAATCCTGAAAACTAATAGAACAATTCCCGATAATAAGACATATAGTATAAAGGAATAAGAAAATACTTATTATTAAAAATATAACAAAAATAATTAAGCTTTTTAAGCTACTCAAACTCATTAGAATAATTTGATATATTGCTGGAATGTCAATATTACGGGCTTGGCGAATAGTATAATCCGGTGGCAAAGATGAAGCTCTAGTCATTTATTTAGTCTCTGCTTTTGATTATGCCAACCTAAATCCATCACTAATGTCAAAATCATCGCGTAAGCACCCAAAATTTTGATTTAATACCAATTTAAATGGTGTTTAGGGCAGATAGGGCATCAAGAATGAAGGAATACCCAGTAATGGACATAATCACTTCTGGTGTTAACTCAGCCAAGAGTTGATCGACTTTGGCTTGCAGTTGATCAAGTGTTTGAAACGAAGCCCATTTAAGATCAGTTTTAAGAGGTTGCCAAAGTCGTTCAATTGGATTAAGTTCTGGACAGTAAGGAGGTTGAAACAACAAAACGACATTCTCAGGCACAATCAGATTTTTACTTGTATGAAAGCGTCCTTGATCAACTTGAAGAATATTGAGACTATCTGGATATACTAGAGAAAAATCATTTAAGAACTGTTGATAACACGCTTGTTTCAACATGAGAAAACTGCAAGAAAAACGATTCTCCTGTTGCAGGTTCAACCGCACCATAAAGCCAAAAGGCTTTGAATAACCACTGCCCTTGCCCTATCGGTTTGACTCCGCAGACCGTAATCAAGCGTCCGAGCATTGTGTGAAGTCCAAAACGACTCTCATCTTCAACAAAATAGCGAATTGGGCGTTCTTGCTGTCGAACTTGCCGATCAAATTGACTCAACAAATCAAGGTCATCTGCAAGTTTTTTTTAAAGGATTCTCGCTGTTGAGGCTTTTGCTTATTGTGCTGAGGACGGGGAACCTTTAGCTTGGCCTTGAGCCGATTATGGGTCATCTGATACACCGTGTGATATTCTGCTTCCACTCCCAATGTCTGTGCTAACCATTGCTGCACTGCTCCATAGCTTTCAAACCCTTGATGCGGCTCCTCTAATCTCTTTGCTAACGCCGCTTCTGCCCATTGCGGAATCACCCTTACTCCTCCTAGCGATCGCTTGAGTTCCAACATCTCATCTAATCCGCCATTACGGTATTTCAATAACCAGGTTTGCACTGTGTTGCGATGTTTCCCGATGGCTTTAGCGATCGCACTGATCGTCGGTGCATTCTCCTGTTTGAGCCAGTACAGCACTTGCAAGCGTTCTTTTACTGTTGCTGTTTCTGCTTGACGCAACCTTTCTACCAAATCATCCAAACTTTCTTTGACTTCTATTGAGGTGACACCAACCATCGGTAGAGGTATCTAAACAACGATTCTCAGTTTACCTTATCTGCCCTGTATTCCATTTAAATTGGTATAACATGAGTTCGACGGAACTAAAAAACGGCACAAGGCAGTGTAAGCAAATCTTTTGGGAAATGTCAATCGAGTTTATTTAGTAAGCTTTTTGCCTTTTATAACCGTCGAATTCATGTTCAATTAGACGCGCCTTTTTCTGTTACATTACGAATTATCTCCTCAAGTGTCTGAAGTAATTCTTGCTCATTATAAGGTTTAGAAAAGTAAGCCCGCGCTCCTAATTGCATAGCTAATTGTCGATGTTTATTGCTGCTACGAGAAGTCAACATCGCAACTGGAATATTTTTTGTATCAACATCTGAATTTATCTTACCTAAAAAGCCATAACCATCTAGGCGAGGCATTTCAATATCACAAATTACCGCTTCAACTCTTAATCCACTATGGAGTTTTTCTAAAGCATCTTGACCATCTTTAGCTTGTTCTACTTGATAGCCTCCCTTTTCAAGTGTCAAAGCTAAAAAGCGGCGAACATTAATTGAGTCATCTACAATTAAAATTGTACCTTTCTGTTTAACAGATGCGGCTGATATTTTGTTTTCATCAAATATTAAAAATGGTGTCTTTAACCTTGCTGATGGTAATTGAGTACCTTTAGAAGTCTGCCGATTTGTAGCAATCCAATACAGCAATTCATTAACATTAACTAGCGGCACTACTCGACCATCACCAAGAATTGTGCAGTTGCTGAAGCCTTCTGGTAAAGGTATATTTCCCTCAACTTGGCGAATCGCAACTTCTTGTTCACCCCAGCAACGGTCTATTTGGATTGCTACTGGCTGATTATTCCCTTTAACTACTAAGACGCTGTTAGCATTAATTGCCGCCGGAGTCTCTAATTCTGAAGTATCGTAGCGCAGGCAATTAAACTCTAAATAACGAGTTAGGCGAATCAGTGGCAACATACTTCCTTGCCAATTTAAAACTTCGCTACCTGCCATTTGGAAAACTCGCTCGTCTTGGAGTAAAGATATTTCTGAAATAACATCCGTAGGAAATGCCAACAGCATTTTGTTGATTTCTACAAGCAGAACTCGGGCAACGGAAAGTGTAAATGGTAATGATAGGGTGAAGGTAGTCCCAACTCCTGGTTCAGTATCAACTTTCACATCTCCTCGAATTAGTTTGAGGTTGTTACGAACTACATCCATGCCGACACCGCGACCAGATAATGCTGTAACTTGTTCGGAGGTGGTAAAACCTGGTTCAAAAATTAGTGATAATAGTTCTTCATCACTAGCATTTGCCAGTAAAGAAGCATCCAATCCCATAGCTAAAGCGCGGGTGCGAATTTTCTCTAGAGAAATGCCCCAACCATCATCTCGGATGGTAATTAAGGTGCGATTGCTGCGGTGACTAGCTGTAATTTCAATTAATCCTTGTTCTGGTTTACCCAAAAGGCGACGAGTGTTAGAGTCTTCGATACCATGATCGAAAGCATTCCTTAATAGATGCATTAAAGGTTCGTTTAATGTTTCTAAAATGCTGCGTTCAATTAATGTGTTACCACCTTCAATTTTTAACTGGACATTTTTCCCATACTCTACATTTAAATCGCGCAAGGCTCTAGGAAAACGTTCGGTCAAATCGGATAGCGGCCGCATCCTGATGTGATTTAGCTTTGTTTGTAATTGTTTGGATGTTTTGTTAAGTTTACGAGCAATTTGATCTGTATCATCTACACTAAGTTGCACATCAGTTGTAACTTCCTGCACCTGAACAATGGTTTCCATAACTTCCTGCGATCGCAGGTTCAAATCGTTATAGCGATCCATTTCTAAGGCATCAAATTCTCTGTCTACACCTTGTGTTTGGTCGCTATTTTCAGCTGGCGATCGCACTTGAGTAGAAATTTTGTCATAAGCTATACGTAAATCCTGATTTTCCCGATCAAGAACTTGTACTCGCTGGTTCAGGTTACGAACCAGTTTGCGTAATCTTTCTAGTTGGGAGTTTAAGCCATTTCGCTGAACAATTAGTTCACCAAATAAATCATTAATTTGCTCTAGTTGTTTGCTGGGAACTCGGACGCTATTTTCATGAATTTCCCGGTCTTTAACAACTCCATTTGACTCTCCTTTGCCTTCATTAGATTTATTAGCATCGGGAGAATTATTTTCTCTAGTGAATATTGTATTTTGCTCAGTGACATTGATAGCATTAGCATCATCGGCAAATTCTGGATCTACAAATGTAAAATTAGCAGCGATACCTGCGGTGGGCTGCGCCAACGCTTCATGATTAGTCCAATTTTCGCTAGGATTTTCTGGTTGCCAAACAGGTGTCGGCACTACTTCTGTATCCACGGAAGGAAGCTCTATTACTTCTGCTGGTGGTAATAGTGGCTGAGATGGCGTGTAACCAGCAAAATCAAGTTCTGTAGGTAAGTTATCTAATTGATTTGTCAGCACCAAAGCTTGCGATCGCCGCCATGCTTGCAATGCTAATTGGGCAATTTCGGGAATGCGCGAACTGCTAGCTGTTTCCAATTGCTGTGTTACTGACTCACAAAGCTTGCTAAAAGCTCCTAATTGGAGCATTTCACCTAAACCGCCCAATTCAGCTGCCATGATGACAATTTCTTCATGCAAACCGGGCTTTTCGCTATCTGCCAACACAGATTCTAGACGCTGCAAACACTCTTCTACTTCTGTAGCAAATAGCAAGGGGATAACGTCTTGCCCATCCTCTGGGGATAGCATAGATGAGGCATCCTCTGGAGTGGGGTCGCCTAAGCGATCGTGCAACTCATCAAAAACTGGATAACAAAAGGTTGCTAACCATGCATCTTCAACCACATTTCCTTCTGAAAGTAATTCGACAATCTGACGCAGCCAATCAACTCCAGATAGCAATAAACTTTGCAACTGGGTGTCAATTTCTAGAGAATTTTTTTTAGTTTTTAAAACTTTAAAAGAATCTTCCAGACGGTGAGATAAATGACTTAAAGATTTGAATCCCATCATCCCCGCGCCACCTTTAATAGAATGAGCGGCCCGGAGTGCAGCATTTATTTTTTCTAAATCTATACGGTTAGTCGTGTCGATTTCTAGTAATACCCCTTCTAAGGTATTTAAGTAATCAGTTGCTTCTTCCAGAAACTGCATCTGGATTTCTAATTCTTTGTCTTGTAACATGGTTTTTGTCCTTAGTTATTGGTCATTGCTCATTGGTCATCAGTCATTGGTCATCAGTCATTAGTCATTAGTAAAAGGACAAAGGACAAATGACAACGGACAAATAACAAAAGTCATTTGTCATCGGTCATTAGCAAATGACAAATGACAAATGACAAATGACAAAATTAACTAACTTTGAAAGCCTCAACAGTCTCTTGTAACTGTTGAGAAATCTCTACAGTTTGTTGTAGAGATTCGGAAACTTGACGAGAAGAATCGCTGGTGCGTTGTGATATAGCAGAGATATCTTTCATCAATTGGCTAACACTTTGTGATGTTTCAACCTGAGATGCCGTTGCAGTGGAAATCGACTGCACTAAGGAATCAATTTGACGCGATACATCCAAAATTTCACTCAGGCTTTGTTTGGCTTCCTCCACAATTAGAGTCCCTTCCACCACTTGGGTAGTGCCTATTTCCATCGCCTGTACTACTTCACTGGTTTCTCGTTGAATATTTTTAACAATTTGTTCAATTTCTTGAGTTGCTGCCGCACTCCTGACTGCTAATTCACCGACTTCTTCAGCAACTACGGCAAAACCTTGGCCTTCTTCACCTGCACGCGCTGCTTCAATGCCGGCGTTAATGGCTAGTAAGTTAGTTTGAATAGCGATTTGGTTAATTAAAGAAACTACACGGGAAATTTGTTGTGAAGATTCTCCCAAACGTTTGACTTTCTTAGCAGTTTCACCCACTGTTTCCCGCAAAGATAGGATGTTTTGTACTGTTAAATCCATCGCGTGTCCACTCTTGGTAGCGGTGTGAGCCGCATGATTAGCCACGAAAGCAGCTTTTTCGGCGTTTTCGGCTACAGCTTTCATAGATTGGGTCATTTGGTCAACAGCATCGAGGGTGCGGTTGATTTCGGCAGCTTGTGTAAGTGCTTCTTCTGCTAGGTGGCGCATTGCTCCTTCGTTAGAACCAATGGCAGTATTAACGTGGGTAGCAGCTTTTTGAACTTGGGTAACAATATCGCGGAGGCTTTCGACAATTGAGTTGAAAAAGTCGGCAACAGTTCCTATTTCTCCAGCCGTTACATCTGCACGTACTGTCAAGTCACCTCTGGCTGCACCTTCTACATCATTTAATAGTTCTAAAAGTTGCTGTTGTAATGTTTCTTTTTGATGGCGTTCATCGTCAGAATCAGTGACTACAACATTCTTAACTTGTTCTATCTCTTCTAATAACTTGGCTTGTTCTAAAGCGTAACCAACTTGAATTGCTATCTGTTGAAACAAATCAATTTCGGGCTGTTGCCAAATATGCGGAGTTTCGCAATGATGAGCAATTAATAAACCTAAAAGTTGTTTTTGGGCAAGAATTGGTACGACTAAATTCCCTTTGACAGCAAATTTTTCCAAAAATTGGATGTAACTGTTGGCATTTTTCAGGCTTTGGTCTTGATGAATATTTGCAACTACTTGCACCTGTTCATCACGATCGCTTTTTAGATAATTTTCCCGAAAATAAGGATCGTCGATTTTCACTCCGAGCATTTCCGGCCAATTACCAGTTACCGATTCAGCAACGACAACGCCATCCCGATTATCTGCATTCAGACTATAAATGATTACCCGGTCTGTTTTTAGGACTTGCTGAACTTCTTTCACTGCTGCATGATAAATGTCTTCAGTTTTAAGACTTTTTCGAATTCGTAGGGTAATATCTGCTAGTAATTTTGTCCCTTCAACGTCTACTTCTTGTTCTTTAACTAAAACCTGCAATTGTTCGGCCATAAGGTTGAGATTTGCACTCAATACCCCTAATTCGTCTTCACTTTCGATTTCCACACGGGTATTGAATTTACCTTGACCAAGCTTTGCTAATGCCGCAGTTGCAGTGAGAATTGGCTGTGTAGTCAGTTTAGCTAACCAAGATGCGATCGCACCCACAATCAATGCTGTCAGTCCTGTACCGATGGCTATAGTCCACAACAACTGTCTTTGCGGCTCAAATACAATTGCTGTATCTGTAGACAAAAGTACTTGCCAGTTTAAATCTGGTAAGCCATCTAACTTGCTAGCTGGTACGTAGCTGACTAATTCCTGTTTTTTATCAGTTTTGGGAACATCTATAAAACTATCTACCTTCTTTGCTGTCAGCAATTTAGGTAAATTACCATACTCTTCCTTTGCCTCTTTCCCTAATAATTCCTTTTGGGGACTCAAGAAAACTTTTCCCGAAGCATCGAGTAAATAGTATTGTTGCCCATTGGCTACATAGTTTTTGATAACTTCTTCTAAAGATTTTACGGGCATCCGCGCTCTTACCACGCCAATGGTTTGGCCCGTCCTTGTCTCTTTCACAGGTGCGGCGATATAAATATTCACTGCACCAGTAGTTTTTGCTGCTTCCGGTTTACTGATGACAGGAGTATCTTTTTGTAAAACGTCTTGAAAGTAAGTAAAGTCTTTTTGGTTATCTAGAGGTTCGCCTGTGGATTGAACAATTAAGTTACCTTGGCGATCGAAAACAGCAACGCTGTCATAAGCTTTGTAGGCTTCGACAATTCGATTTAAAACTGCTTGCTTATCTTGAGTACGAGCTTCGGGACTTGTCAAAAAAGGCAAACTTGATATTACCTGAATATCACCGTAGCGTCCCAACATGAAGCGGTTAATTTTATCACTTAACCCAGTGGCTTCAGCTTGTTGAGACTGGGTAATTTGCTTAGTAATAGACTTATTGGCAAAAGTGAAAGCGATCGCACCGATGCCCAATACTGGTATTGTACCAATTGCGATCGCTAAAATAGTCGCTTTCTTAGCCAATCCGAGTTTTGTAAAAAAGGCAAAAGCCTGATTTAGGGAAGAATTATTATCCGTTCCGTTATTATTCTTAGGTGGTAGCTTAATCGCACTAGCAGTTATTTTTTGGGATGAAATCAGTGATGCTCGATTTTGAGCGCCACTCCCTTGATTTGCGTTGCTTTTATTAAACATAAAATTAATTCTCCTAACTATGTGAATAAGAACACTAAAAATCTTTTTTAGTAGTACATTCTAATCACTGCGGAGAATAGAAGACTGCCCAATTGCCTGTGCATCTAATACTAGCAATATTTCTTCTTGCTGGACAACGCACCCACATAAATAAGGAACTAAACTAGAAGCCACTTGTCCTATAGGAGAATGAATTTCATCGGCAATAAACTTAGTTGTACCTTTTATTTCTTGCACAACTAAAGCTAATACTAATGATTCCACCTGGATAACGATCGCACTATATTGCCGCAATCGATAATCTAGAGATTCTAAATTGAGCATTCTTGGCAAATCAACTACCCAAATTATCCGACTTCGCCAATTCATTAATCCTAATATACAGGTAGGCATATTAGGCATTGAGGTTACAGATTCAATAGGCACAATAATTGCTTCTTGCGTATGTTTCATTGATAAAACAGCAGCAGTCTGTTGATTTAGTTGAAATTTCAAATAACTGTCTGTTAAATTATTTTGAGTTAGTTTTAAAGGAAGTGCAATGTTTGTACTAGCCATTGATTTAAATTACCACTGATTTAATAGTACGTAACAGATGTTCGCGGGTATAAGGTTTAGTTATGTAGGCATCTGCACCTTGTCTCATCGCCCATAAACGGTCAATTTCTTGATTTTTGGAACTACAAACTACAATTGGCACTTTTGCAGTAATCGGATTTCTTCTCAAAGAACGACACAATTCAAATCCGCTCATTTCTGGCATTACTACATCAGTAACAATCGCATCTGGTTTTTCTAACACAGCTTTTTCTAAACCCTCTTTTGCACCACTTGCTTTAATTACGTTGTAACCACTCTCTTTCAGATAATGGCTCATCAACTCCAATTCGCTGGGAGAATCTTCGACAATTAAAATTGTGCCAATTAAAGTTAGGCTCACTATTAAATCTCCTAAAAAAATAAATTAAGGCGATTAAATTTGGTATCAGAATTCAGGAGTCAGGAATCAGAAGTCATAATGGACTTAGCATAGCTTGTGAGTAGCTTACTAACTTCCTCAAGTTTAAGTGTTAATCTGGAAGCATCACCATATTCCAAGTCATTTGAAAGAATTAGATAATAACGACATTCTTCCAAGGAACCTTGTGCAATATTTAAAAAACGCACTTTATCTGCTAATCCTTTTTTCTTAAAACCTTCCGCTATATTTGCTGGGATAGAAACTGCTGCACGTCTAAATTGAGAGGTAAGCCCATATATTTCTGATTTAGGAAAGTCAGCAGTAAATGGATATACTAATAAAATAAATTGATGTGCTTTCTGCCAAACTATCAAATCTTGAAATGTCTTTGCTGGTTGTCTCATTTATTCTGACTCCTGAATTCTGACTCCTGAATTCTGACTCCTGAATCAACCAAGATGTTTAAAAACCATTTTTAGCAATTCCGATTGTGTAAAAGGCTTAGTTAAATATCCTGACGATCTGACCATTTTCGCCTTTGCCCTGTCGATAAATCCTGTTCTACCAGTTACCATAATGATAGGTGTATGTTTAAAAGCTGAATGTTTTCGTAATAAAGAACATAGTTCGTAGCCATCTAAACTTGGCATCTCAACATCTAGCAAAATCAGATCGGGCTTACTCCGTAGAATTTGCATTAAAGCTTTTACAGGATCGTTAATAGTTACGACTGAAAATGTGTTTTCATCCAAAAAGTGTTTGATAGAATTCAAAACTGTTTGGCTATCATCAATGCAGGCAATTGTATATAGTTTTTTGCCAGCAGATGGCTGATTATTTTTATTATTTTCAGGAATATCAAAATTGATTGGTATCGGTAAATTTTGCCCAAGTTTTATTTTTAGTTGTGGCTGAACTTGAGACGGTTGTATTTTAGACAAAACTTGGGAACCCGCACCAGCCGGAATTGACGACTGGATATTTTGCCGATTTCGCAACTGCTTTTGACAGTATTCAACAAGTAACCGCAAATCCAGACGACAGAACTTTGGTAGTTCATCCAAAGAACTTTCCGGGCTGAATTCATAGCTACCTTCTTTTAAACACAGAAATGATTCCAATACTTCTTTTGCCAATTCGTCTATCAGGCTTGCTGCTTGCACAGAAGTAATATAATCCTGATTTACTAACCAACAAATAGCTTGGTAATCTGCATTAGGTATTGATTGATGTTCATTCTTCGTCTCAAACATCAGCCGCATCTGCACGCGAGTGGCGCTGTTGAGAGCAGGAATTTGCTGGCTTAAGCGTCGTAAGTGACTGTCAAGCCGCTCAAACAGTTTATCTGAATAGGAGGCATAAGTAAGTTTACCGTCCTCTAGATAAATTGACCAAGAAACTATCCCAGTAAATATGCTTAAGCACCCTGTAGCACGTCGGCTGGTTAATTGTGCCAACAGAGATAGCGGATGTAGTTTCTGGAACAACCTGTAGCTACCTATAGGAGTTGTGCTCATTTTGCTTTTACTTCAGCTAAATTCGATACGTGTAAGCTAAATTCGTATAAAGTTATTCCACAATTTAAAGCAAGTAAAAAGCCTCAAATTCTTGTATTCTAAAGTACATAAGCTTACTTCTGGGGTTTGTGGTAAAACTCAACGAAAACAGCGTTATTTTCAAATAATCAAATCTCAGTAAATTGGTAAATTATTATTAATTTACTTCCTGTTACTGAGATTTACAGACATCCTTGGAGAATAAGACATAAAAATGTCAAGACTAGATGAAGCCACTTTCCATTGAGTAACCCCAATCTGACCAGAGAAATAATACTGATTTTCTTAAATCAATATATTTGAACTTCTGTATTTACACTTAATTCAATCCAAGAATTAGGCATCTAAGTACTAAATAAAGCCACTATTTATTAAGTAACCCTGTTATGACTACAGGGATAATACTGATTTCTTTAATAAAAATAGAACACAATTTCAAAGAGCTAATAGCAGTACCAGCCAGAAAAAAGCGTGAAATTAATCAAGTCTCTAAGTGAATTTTTCTGCTTGTCCAAAAAATTTGTGCGATTGCCAAGTCAATCCCCTGTCAGTTGGGCGTGTAATTGTTGCCACTTGGCATCCTCATGAAACCACAGTTTTTGAAACTATCCGCCAGATGGGATTAGAATTACAAGTCATCACGAACAAAGCTGCGGTAATGATTCTACCATCAGGAATTAATAAAGCCACAGGGTTAGCTGCCGCCTTGGATGGGATGCAGGTATCACCTCAAAATGTAGTCGGGATGATGCAGAAAACGATAGTGATTTCCTCAGTATTTGTGGTTATTCAATAGCAGTTGCCAATGCTTTGCCAATGCTCAAAGAGCGTGTGGATTTTGTGACTAATGGTAGTCAGGGGGATGGTGTTATAGAATTAATTGAAAAACTCATAACCTCAGATTTTGCTGAATTTGGGCATTAAGATAAGCAGGTTTATGTAAATAAAAAAAGGAGAGTATTGCTACTCTCCTAACGTAATATGAGTGAGTTAGAATTTATTTTTTAGCGATGCAGTCTTGCTTGACGTTCACGCAATTCACGAGCATGTCGTTCACGAGCTTGGCGTTCACGCAATTCACGAGCGCGTCGTTCACGAGCTTGACGCTCACGTAATTCACGAGCGCGTTGTTCGCGGATTTGGCGTTCGTGTTGGAATTTATTGTTATTAAAACTTACAGTATTATGATTCAAGCGATCGCGATCGGATTTAAATTCAGCAGCATTCGCATTTTGAGAAAGAGCAGTAATTGAAGCAGCTGCTAATAAGCTTCCAAGAAGAATAGATTTAAAACGGTTCATATATCTTTTAATGCGCTTTGCATTACTTGATTTCTACATTCTCAATGTAATCCGAGTAATCAGGCTTATGCCTGTATACAAAGTCATGTTGAGATAGTTACTTTTGTAACTAATATTATGATTTATATTTTATTAGGACTTAGGCAAAATTATGATACAACGAACCGCGAAGGACACAAAGGACACAAAGAAATAAGAGTTTCAGAAAGTTCTTGCGTAAGTCCTGTTTATTTCTGAAAATTTACAACGGTCAAAATCTAGCTTGACATGGGTCATAGCAAGACTAAAGTCGCATTTCTATATTTAGATGATTGTCTGGAGGTTTAATATCACCCAATAAATGAGCGATCGCAAAATTAAAAGTGCGGATAAAAGGACTTGAACCTTCACTCCTTTCGGAACTAGAACCTAAATCTAGCGCGTCTGCCAATTCCGCCATATCCGCATCAGTTTATTATCGTACCATAAGAAATTATTTTTGGGAATAGGGAATAGGGAATGGGGAATGGGGCAGGGAGCAGGGGCAGGGGGAATTACTGAATAAGTCTCTCTCTTGTCTCCCCCCTCTTCCTTGTCTACCTTGTCTCTTCTTCATTCCCAATTCCCAATTCCCAATTACATAACTGCAATACGAGGCAAACGATGCTTAAAGCCACAGAGAATTTCCCATGAAATAGTATTTAATTGTTCTGCCCAATCGTCTGCGGAAATTTGTTCTTTTCCCTGTTCCCCTAGCAAAGTAACCACTTCCCCCTCTTGAATATTGGGTACGGCACTCACATCTAGCATCAACTGATCCATTGTAATTGTCCCGATTTGCGAAACTCGCTGACCACGAATTAACACCTGCATTTTGTTGGAAAGACTGCGAGGTACACCGTCAGCATAGCCAATTCCCACTACAGCGAGGCGAAGTTCGTGCGGGGCAATAAATTTATGCCCGTAGCTGACAGCAGTTCCGGCGGCAATTGTTTTAACTTGGGTAACTCGTGCTTTAAGTTGCAAAACGGGTTTGAGGTCGATCGCATTTTGTAAATGCAGTGCTGGGTAAAGTCCGTAAACTGCTAAACCTACTCGCACAATGTCGTAGTGCAATGCCGGATCTGTCAGTGCAGCTGCTGAGTTTGCCAAGTGCAAGCAAGGCACTTCAATTCCCATTGCTTTAATTTGTGCGATCGCTTCCTCAAATCGTCTATGCTGTTCTTTCATTGCCGTAGTGTCAGGATCGTCTGCTGTTGCCAAATGAGAATAAATACTAGCAATAGATAGATGTGGTAAGCGTTGCACTAATTGCACAAATTCACCAGCTTGCTGCCAATTAGTTCCCAACCTAGACATTCCTGTATCTAATTTAATGTGTACGGGCACTGTTGAATCATGATTCATGGATTCTAAAGTGTCAGAAAATACCAAAGCTTGTTTAGGGCTACAAAGTGTGGGTTGAAGATTCCAATCTGCGATCGCATGAATTTGCTCTGGTGTATGAGTGGCCCCTAAAATCAAAATGGGCGCTTCAATTCCACCTTCTCGCAATTGAATAGCTTCTGGAACTGTAGCGACTCCCAGCCAACTAGCTCCCGATTGGATGACTGTTTGGGCGACTGTCACCGCACCATGTCCATAAGCATCAGCTTTTACTACTGCCATTAACTGGGTACGCGGTGATAAAAACTGCACTAATTGCTGTACGTTATGCGATAACGCCCCTAAATCAATTTCTACCCAAGCTCGTTGCGAATACCACGCATAGGTGTCGCACTGTTGATTAGGAACTACACCAGGGATTTGTTTGCGACTTAACATTTGTACTGACTCCTATCCCACCACGGCTAAACTTCCAAAATATCTATAAACGCTCCAAAAAGCGAAACCAGATTAAATAGGAAGTTTAACCTTCATATTGGAATCGATACAAGATATTGCGGTAGTCAAAGAAAAGTTAAGATTTATGAACAAGAAGTCAAAAGTAAATCTTATGGCTCGGCTTTTTGCTGTGTTATTTGCATTAGCCTACGTAAAACTCTTGAAGTTAGGTGAGAAGTTTTACTTCCAAACTGCTAACTATTCACTCATAACGCTCAAATCATAAATTAATTGCTGAATTCTGCCGAAAGTATAATTTATTCTCATCTCCCTAGCAGGGTGTATTTGTGTTAACATTTATGTAAAGCTAATACCCTGAGCGCAGATAAATGGGGAAGGTTTTAGTCTTAAACGCATCTTACGAACCTCTCAATATAACGAGTTGGCGGCGTGCTGTGGTTCTGTTAATCAAGGGCAAAGCAGAACGCGTAGAACACAACGGTAAATTTATCTACTCGGATTTCCCGTTGCCGACCGTGATCCGATTGCGTCATTACGTGCGTGTTCCTTATAAAGAAATTCCTCTAACTCGCCGAAATATCTTGCACCGTGATGGTCATGCCTGTCAATACTGTGGTTACACAGGAGATGAATTGACTCTAGACCACGTAATACCGCGATCGCGCGGCGGGGGCGATACCTGGGAGAACATTGTGACAGCTTGTGTCCGTTGCAATGTTAAAAAAGGCAGTCGCACTCCTCATGAAGCCCACATGCCTTTACGTCATCCTCCCCGCCAACCTTATAGCAGCCTTTATTTTGAGGTCAGCAAACATCTTAAGAGTGGACTGCATACAGAGTGGCAAAAGTATGTTATAGGTCTTTGAGTAATATAGAGGAGCAAAGGAGAAAGAAGAAATACTTTCTTGTGGGATACACTCAACGACTTTAGTTGTTGGGTGTTGAGAGATTGGTGGTTATACGAACTGCAACGAAGCGATCGCGTCTTGTAGAAAGGCAGAATGGAGCAACGCTCAAGCCTCTACACTTGTGTATGGGTTTTGTCTTTTGCTGCCCATTCTGACTTCCCAGAATTTTCAAAGGGCATATAAACTGTTAATTGCTCAATAGTCATAATAATGAGATTATTGAGCATAAAAATATTTGAATATCAAAGACTAACCCTAAAGTATAAGATAGAAAGTAGACCCTAAGTTAGATAAAAATCCTGCTGATTCAATTTACGGAAGGTCAAAAAAGCTCCTCAAACAAATTTATGCTCCCAAATACAGCCAAATATACTAAATTTTCTTGTCTCCAGCACTTATACACCCAATAGTCGAATTTAGTTGATGTCAAGCGCTATTACTGACAAAAAATATACTTAGATGTATAGTGCAATGTCTTTATATTTTTGCGAAGATCAAAATAATGTGGCTAAATTCAGTGAATAGCTGATCTTAGTATTTCTGAATTAAAGGAGCCTCACACTAAAAAAAAAGTTCCCTATGTACTTGAATTCTCCCGTTACTCAGTTTGAGAGTTTGTCATTGACCACAGCAGAGCCAAACCCAGAGGAACCTGAAATAGAGAAAGCGCCAGTGGAAGTTGCATTTAAAAGTCCATCATTACCGCCATCGGTAGGTGATGGGGCTATATTTCTCAATCAACGCGGTAATTCTTTGGCACAACAAAAGTCAGAAGAATTGCAAAAAACTCTTCTGGCACATCGACACGATCGCCAACTGGTAATTCTGCAAGATTTTCCTGACCCTGATGCCCTTTCTTGTGCGTGGGCTTATCAGTTAATTGCCCAGCAATATGATATCAAATGCGAAATCATTTATGCAGGCGCATTGAGCCATCAAGAAAATATTGCCTTGGTAAGGCTGACTAACTTACCTATTCAACGCTGGACAACGCAAACCTTGAAAACCAAGGATTTGTCATGTTATCAAGGTTTTGTATTAATTGATAACCAGGGAACCACTTCACAGCTACTATCAGCCGTGCAGCAGGCTAAAATTCCCCTAGTGGTACTCATTGACCATCACAGTATCCAAGGCGATCTGCACTCAGAGTTTGAGGATATCCGTCCTTACGTAAGAGCAACGGCAACAATTTTTACACAGTATCTCCAAATGGGGTTATTGGCATTAGATAGCAGCATAAATCAACACGTTAAATGTGCAACTGCCTTGATGCACGGCTTGCGATCGGATACAAATCGGTTAATGCAAGCACAAGAAGAAGACTTTATGGCAGCTGCGTATTTAAGCCGATTTTATGATGCCCAATTGCTGAATGCTATTTTACAGGCGAACCGTTCCAAGCGGGTAATGGATGTGATCGAGCGATCGCTAAAAAATCGCATCGTCCAAAATAACTTTTCCATTGCTGGTGTTGGTTACTTACGCTATGAAGATCGTGATGCCATCCCCCAAGCGGCTGATTTTCTCGTTACCGAAGAAAACGTCCACACTGCGGTAGTTTACGGCATTGTTCACGATGAAGATGATGAACTAGAAATAGTTATCGGCTCCCTGAGAACCAGCAAACTTACCCTTGACCCCGATGAATTCATCAAAGAAGCCTTTGGACAAGATAGTGCAGGGCGCTTTTTCGGCGGTGGAAGGACAAGCGCAGGCGGTTTTGAAATTCCAATGGGCTTCTTATCTGGTAGCAACGAAAATTCCGCCTATGCGAAAATGAAATGGGAAGTATTCGACGCTCAAATTAAGCAAAAACTGCTGAGGTTAGTTAACCCTAGAGACAACCCGATTCAGTCAGAATAAAGGCAGAAGGAGATGGGGAGAACTCCTAACTCATGCAGCAGTCAAAGTATTTGGTCAGATAGCATCCCTAAGTCATTCGTGATAAATATATTTCCCGGCTTTTTATAAAAGTCGGGAATTTTGATCTTTTGACATAGGCTGAACAGATTGAGAATGTAGTTTGTGCCTAATACTATTTGTAAAAGAAGAATTCTATGAAAATTATAGAACTGCAAATGTTACAAACTCTGTATGAGCAAGATTTTTATGCTTGGGTAGAGCAGACAGCAGAGCTTTTGCGATCGCACCAGTGGGACACCCTAGATTTAGAAAACTTAATTGAGGAAGTAGTGGACTTGGGTAAGAGTCAACAACGGGCGTTGCAAAGTGCGTTGCGGTTGGTATTGTTGTATTTGCTGAAGTGGAAGTATCAACCCGAACGCCGCAGCCGCAGTTCGCAAGTTACCATTACCCGTGAGCTACTAAATATAGATGAATTACTGCAAGAAAGTCCTAGCTTGCAGCGTTTTTTAAATGATGATGAGTGGATTAATACTATCTATCAAAGAGCGCAACGAGAGGCAATGGTGGAGACTGGTTTATCAGAGGATGAATTTGCGATCGCTTGTCCGTTTTCTGTTGATGAGATTTTAGACTTAGACTTTTATCCTAACGCTGACCAATAATCGTAAAGTTATTTACCCTCTAACAATTCCTACTCATAGTCTAAATTAAGTAAAAATACGGCTTAAGTTTAGTATGATAAATGGCTAGCATCATGATAATCATGAGCGGTCAATTTTATTTCTGATGGAAACTATAATTTTTCTTTGCAACGGTGAAGCAGAATATTACAGTGGAAAAGGAATCGTTAAAAATAGAGAACGGAAGTATTTGTATATTTAAGTTAGAGAATGACAAGCTTGATTTATCTAAATTATGAGTACCCTAAAGGAAGTAGAACTCGCTGTTAGTCAACTTTCACCAGAGGATTTAGCTGCTTTTCGTACCTGGTTTGCTGAATTCGATGCAGCAGCTTGGGATAAACAGATTGAAAAAGATGTGGCTGAAGGTCGGTTAGATGCATTGGCACAGAAAGCACTCAAACATTTTCGAGAAGGGCGTTGTACCGACCTGTGAAACATCGAGCAACCCCTGATTTTTGGTATTACTATCGCCAGTTACCAATTGATATCCAAGAGCTTGCTGATCGATGTTACGAGTTTCTTCGGGAAGATCCCAAATATCCATCATTGCATTTCAAAAAAGTCGGTCAGTTTTGGTCAGTGCGTATTGGTATATATTATCGGGCACTTGCTGTAAAAGAAGATGATAATTTTGTATGGTTTTGGATTGGCTCACATCCAGACTATGACAGATTGCTAAGTGGTGGATAGCGTTCTAACATTGCCTAAGAGCAGCCTAACTGATCACTCACAATACAAAGTATGGAACTATACTTAATTCGTCATGGCATCGCCGAAGATAAGGGATTAGGGATTAAGGATGAAGAACGCAGCCTTACCAAAGAAGGAAGGCAAAAAACTGAGAAAGTTGCCCAGAAACTTGTTAAATTGGGTTTAAGTTTTGACTTGATTCTTACCAGCCCCTTAGTGCGGGCCCGCCAAACGGCTGAAATTCTTATAGAAGAAAAACTAAGCTCCCAGTTAGAGGAATCTAGCCATCTCGCCCATGATGGTCAAATTTCTAGTTGGCTAAAAGACTGGTTAGAGCCAAAAAATTATTCTCAAAATACCCAACTGGCGTTGGTTGGACACGAACCTGATTTGACCAGTTGGGCAGAAATTCTCCTGTGGGGGGAAGTCAAAGAAAGCTTAGTCTTGAAAAAAGCAGGTATGATTGGGATAAAACTACCAGAAACAGGTTCTCCTCTGGGTCGGAGTCAGATGTTTTGGTTGACACCACCCAAGTACCTGCTATAACAGTTTTTCAACATTTTCGATTGTTGTTAGAACGGCTACTGTTATGGCGAAGATAAATTTCTGGTAAGTTAGCTTGATCAGATATTTCAAAAAGCAAATGGTGGTGCCATGATGGTGTGCGAATACAAGCCTGGTTTAGAAGGCATTCCCGCCGCTCAATCAAGTATCAGCTATGTTGATGGGCAAAAAGGAATACTAGAATATCGTGGCATCCGGATTGAAGAACTAGCAGAAAAAAGTACATTCCTAGAAACTGCTTATCTCTTAATCTGGGGTGAACTGCCAAGCAAGGAAAAACTGGAAGCATTTGAGCATGAAGTTCGTTACCATCGGCGGATAAAATACCGCATTCGGGACATGATGAAATGCTTTCCAGAAAGTGGCCACCCAATGGATGCCTTACAAGCCTCTGCTGCGGCTTTAGGCTTGTTTTATTCACTTCGGGATTTACATAATCCTGCCTACATTCGAGAATCCGTGGTGCGTCTGATAGCAACCATTCCCACGATGGTGGCGGCGTTCCAACTGATGCGAAAAGGTAACGATCCGATACGTCCCCGTGATGACTTAGACTACTCCGCCAACTTTCTATACATGCTTGATGAGAAAGAACCCGATCCTCTAATGGCGCGGATTTTTGATATCTGCTTGATACTTCAAGTCGAGCATACAATGAATGCTTCTACCTTCAGTGCCAGGGTGACAGCTTCCACCTTGACAGATCCTTACGCTGTGGTTGCTAGTGCTGTAGGAACTTTGGGAGGCCCTCTGCATGGGGGAGCCAATGAAGAAGTAATTCAGATGTTGGAAAAAATTGGCTCTGTAGAAAATGTCCGTCCCTACATAGAGCATTGTCTAGAAACTAAATCTAAGATTATGGGCTTTGGACATCGTGTGTATAAAGTAAAAGACCCACGAGCCATAATTTTACAAGGTTTAGCAGAGCAACTGTTTGAGAAGTTTGGGCATGACAAATTCTATGATATTGCTCTAGAGATGGAACGAGTGGCAGAGGAAAAACTTGGTAGTAAAGGGATTTATCCCAATATTGACTTTTACTCAGGTTTGGTGTATAGGAAGATGGGGATTCCTACAGACTTGTTTACGCCAATATTTGCGATCGCTCGCGTTGCCGGTTGGCTAGCCCACTGGAAAGAACAATTAGAAGAAAACCGGATTTTCCGTCCTACCCAGGTTTACAACGGTTTGCACGAAGTTACTTATACTCCAATTGAGGAACGGTAATTGGGCATGGGGCAGAAGAGGCAGAGGGGCAGGGGGCAGGGGGCAAGGGGGAGAATTAAAAATTACATCTTTCCCCTCTGCTCCCTGCTCCCTGCTCCCTGCGTCCCCGCATCCCATATCCGCTCAATAGCCAATCCCAATGCCAATCATAAGTAGAAGTTCTCATATCGCTTCAGAGGGCTAAAACCATCCAAGGATATACTAGGCATGGGAATTAGCGACAAATCTTCTATCAAGCATCATCTGGGCAAAAATTAAAAATGGGTGAATTTACAGGTATTAATTTAACTAATAGTTGTAATTCACTATGACTCGATGTTTTAAAGAGCGGAAACATGAACTCAGGAATTGACCTCCAAGGAACTTTTATTGAATCCCTCCGGGATTTAGGTTTACCAGCAGGAACAGCCAAAGCAATTTGGATGCCCCTGCCAATGATACTGATGCTGATTGGGGCAACAGTGGGGGTATTAGTTGCTACTTGGCTAGAACGAAAAATTTCTGCGGCAGCACAGCAGCGAATTGGGCCAGAATACCAAGGGCCTTTTGGGTTGCTAGTGCCTGTAGCGGATGGTTTGAAGTTGGTATTTAAGGAAGATATAGTACCAGCCAAGTCTGACCCCTGGTTGTTTACCCTCGGCCCAATTATTGTTGTAATTCCGGTGTTTCTGTCATTCCTGATCGTCCCCTTTGGGCAGAATATCGTTATTAGCAATGTGGGCATGGGCGTATTCTTGTGGATTGCCTTATCAAGTATTCAACCCATTGGCTTGCTGATGGCTGGCTACGCATCTAATAACAAATACTCCCTCTTAGGGGGCTTGCGGGCAGCAGCGCAATCTATAAGTTACGAAATTCCTTTGGCGCTGGCGGTGTTAGCGATCGCTATGATGTCTAATAGCCTCGACACCGTTGATATTGTCAATCAGCAATCTGGCTACGGCATTCTAGGCTGGAACATTTGGCGACAACCAGTTGGTTTTCTGATCTTTTGGATAGCCGCCCTAGCTGAATGCGAACGATTACCCTTTGACTTACCCGAAGCGGAAGAAGAAATCGTTGCAGGCTATCAGACTGAATATTCAGGGATGAAATTCGGACTATTCTACCTGGGTTCCTACGTTAACTTAATCCTTTCTTCCTTACTAGTAGCAATTCTCTACCTGGGCGGTTGGGACTTTCCCATTCCCCTCAACCTCATTGCTGGTTGGCTGGGAGTCAGTGAATTAAATCCCGTGTTCCAGATAGTCACTGCTTCTTTGGGAATCACAATGACCGTCTTCAAAGCCTATTTACTAGTGTTTGTCGCCATCCTATTGCGCTGGACAGTACCACGGGTACGGATTGACCAACTGTTAGATTTAGGATGGAAGTTTTTGTTACCAGTTGGCTTGGTTAATCTCCTATTAACCGCCGCCCTAAAATTAGCCTTTCCCTTCGCTTTTGGTGGTTAATCATTAGTCATTAGTCATTAGTCATTGGTCATTAGGAAAGGACAAATGACAAATGACAAACGACAAATGACTAATGACAAAAGACAAGGGACAAATAACGCTGATAGCTTAAAAAAGAGAGAGTGAGACAAAATGCTCAAATTCCTAAAACAAGTTGGTGATTACGCCAAAGAAACGGTACAAGCTGCGCGTTATATCGGTCAGGGGCTTTCTGTCACCTTCGACCACATGCGGCGGCGACCAATTACCGTACAATACCCTTACGAAAAACTGATTCCTGGCGAACGGTTTCGCGGTAGGATTCACTTTGAGTTTGATAAATGCATCGCCTGCGAAGTTTGCGTTCGCGTTTGTCCAATTAACTTGCCTGTAGTCGATTGGGAATACGACAAAGCCAGCAAAAAGAAAAAACTCAACCACTACAGCATTGACTTTGGAGTTTGTATCTTTTGCGGTAACTGTGTGGAATTTTGCCCAACTAACTGTCTATCGATGACAGAAGAGTATGAGCTTTCCACATACGATCGCCATGAATTAAATTATGACAACGTAGCACTAGGTCGTCTGCCCTACAAGGTAACAAACGACCCAATGGTTACACCACTGCGCGAACTAGTTTATCTACCCAAAGGTGTCCTCGAACCCCACGGACTGCCCGCAGATGCGCCGCGTGCAGGTGCGCGTCCAGAAGACCTGGTAGAACAAACAGAAAAATAAATGTCATTTGTCCATTGTCATTTGTCCTTTGTTATTTAACTAATGACTAATGACTAATGACTAATGACCAATGACCAATGACCGATGACCAATGACTAAGGACAAAAAACAGTGAATCTAGCAGAAGGAGTACAGTTAGTATCGCTTGGCATACTAGGCGTGATGATGATTGGGGCGGCCCTTGGTGTGGTGCTGTTCTCCAACATCGTCTATTCTGCCTTTTTGCTGGGGGGTGTGTTCATCAGCATAGCGGGAATGTACCTGTTGCTAAATGCTGATTTTGTTGCCGCCGCACAAATATTAATTTATGTTGGCGCGGTTAACGTGCTGATTTTGTTCGCCATTATGTTGGTGAACAAGCGGCAGGATTTCGTAGCATTTCCTAACTCTTGGGTGCGTAAACTACTTACGGGTTTAGTCAGCATAGGATTGTTTGGTCTTTTAAGTACGATGGTGCTGGCTACTCCTTGGGCTTACTCAACTGCTCCTATAGCAGGTGGTACAAGCTCTATAGTTTTGATTGGAGAGCATTTCTTCACTGACTTTTTACTACCTTTTGAACTGGCTTCCATTTTGCTGCTGATGGCGATGGTAGGAGCAATTATTTTGGCACGTCGTGAATATTTGCCAGATCAACTAACACGATCCGAAGTGGGACAAACCGTTTTAACTTTGCAAGAACGCCCCAGAGAACTGGTATCAACAACCAGCGAAACAAAAGAGTAATATTTGCGACTTAATTCGCAACTAAAAAGCCAGATTTTTCAGGAGGGATACCCAGATTCATGCAACTCCAATACTTTTTATTACTAGCAGCAGCTTTATTTTGCATCGGTATCTACGGTTTAATTACCAGCCGTAACGCTGTGCGGGTGCTGATGTCAATTGAGTTACTGCTCAATGCTGTTAATCTGAATTTAATGGCATTTTCCAACTTCCTCGACTCAACATTAGTTAAGGGTCAGGTTTTCACAGTATTTGTGATTACCGTGGCCGCGGCCGAGGCGGCGGTGGGTTTAGCGATCGTGCTTGCCATTTATCGCAACCGCGATACCGTCGATATGGAGCAGTTTAATCTCCTGAAATGGTAATTGTGCGTGCAACTAAAGCAGGTAATCATTGCTTATAAAGCGCGGGATGCCCGGAGTAAACAATGGGCAGAAATCTGTGCTAAACAACTAGAAAGCCGCGAGTGCCATGTGTTGATGGGGCCTAGCGGGCCAAAAGACAACCCTTATCCTGTCTTTTTGGCTTCGGCGGCTCAACCAATCGATCTCGCCTTGGTACTCGGTGGCGATGGTACTGTTTTAACTGGTGCCAGACATTTAGCCCCAGCTGGCATCCCGATTCTGGGAGTGAATGTGGGAGGACATCTGGGGTTTTTAACTGAGTCAGTGGAAGAGTTTCAAAATACAGAGAAAGTTTGGGATCGACTGTTTGAGGATCGCTATGCTATCCAACGACGGATGATGTTACAAGCTGCGGTGTATGAGGGTCACGGCTCTAATTTGGAACCCGTGAGTGAGCGTTACCTGGCTTTGAATGAATTTTGTGTCAAACCCGCCTCCGCTGACCGGATGATTACCTCAATTCTGGAAATGGAAATTGACGGTGAGGTAGTCGATCAGTACGTTGGGGATGGGTTGATAATTTCGACTCCCACAGGTTCGACTGGTTACACCGTTTCTGCTAATGGGCCAATTATGCATGATGGTATGGAGGCACTTACCATTACTCCCATTTGTGCAATGAGCCTTTCTAGTCGTCCCCTCGTTTTACCCCCTGGTTCTGTGGTGAGTATTTGGCCTTTGGGGGACTACGATTTGAGTACCAAACTGTGGACTGATGGAGTGTTAGGGACTTCTATTTGGCCCGGACACCGCGTTGATGTACGGATGGCAGAGTGTCGGGCTAAATTTATTATTTTGCGCGAGAACAATTCCTACTATCAGACGCTACGGGAAAAGTTGCTTTGGGCAGGTACAAGGGTTCACTACAACAATAATCATCGTAATTAATTAAGTATTTTAGAGTGCATCTACCGCAGATTGCGATCGCAACGAAAACCATCCAAGCCCCTGGATTTATCTAGGGGCTTTCCCCTTGTCCTGTTCTTAGAATTACATCTATAGCAAGGGACTGGGGACTGGGTGAAAAGTCTTTTTGTGTCTAAGTTTCATCATCTGTTGATGTCCTAACCACCAAGACTTGTGCTATATAGCCCAATACAGTTAAGTTAAGGTTAAAACTCTTTGCCAAAGTCAATTTTTTTAACGTAGACCCTTCTCTACGAGACGCTACGCGAACGGCTTGCCGCAGGCTACCGCAAAGGACGCATAGACACGAAGTGGCTTCCCGCAGGGTAGGACGCTAAGAGAAGAAAGAAAGACTTAACTGAAGCGTATTGATCTATAGCCTATATCAAAGGAAAATTTTGTATCTTATTGCCAGATTTTTTAGGAATTAATGCCCATAATAAAAGCACTGTACATCTAATCCAAAAGAGTAAGAAATTTCTCTAGAGGTTATTTTATCAAAAAGTGTTTCAATCATAATTCGACACATTAATGCATAATGTGAGCTATTTGTATAGTGCCTAAATCCTAGTAGGATATTTTCGCAAATCTAAGTAGGAAGATAGATGGAAGTTTCTGGACGCAATATCAATTATTCACTGAATCCTCCTCCGGCTATTGAAGATTTTCCCGTCCTTCAAACTGAAAAATATACCCTACGGCTGGCTTCAACTGAAGAAGAATTAGAATCAATTTTTCGGTTACGCTTTGAAGTTTTTAATCTGGAACTAAGCTTGGGATTTTCTACTTCCAACTTTACCCAGATGGATATAGATAAGTTTGATGCGGTTTGCCATCATTTAATCATGACTTCCAAACAAACGGGTAAAACCATTGGAACTTATCGGATGCAAACCTATACGATGGCTTCTCAAAGATTAGGCTTTGATGCTGCCGATATATTTAATCTTAATGCAATTCCTCATTCTGTGCTTCAGGCATCAGTTGAAGTTGGGCGTGCATGTATAGCTAAAGAATACCGTAATAGTCAGGCACTTTTACTATTATGGAAAGGGTTAGCAAATTATCTCATCTGGAGTAAAAATCAATATTTTTTTGGCTGTGCATCATTACTAACACAATGTCCTTTGAAAGCTATTTGCACTTATGATTATTTTCAGCAGAATGGTTTGATGCATCCAAGTATTTTGGTTTATCCAAATTCACAATCTTGTCTAGAACTGCCTCAAAGTTGTCCAGATTCATATAATGTGGAAATTCCTAAAATTTTGCAGGCATACTTGAATATTGGAGCTAAAATATGCAGTATTCCCGCTATCGACCGACATTTTAAAACTATTGATTTCTTAACTATATCGAATACCAAAGATTTTGCAAGATGGCGTTATAAAATATTATAAAAATTATCTTTAAACCTAATGCCTATTGAGATTATGTAACGAACAAATTTAGATACAATTACTAATTCGTAATTTGTCATGACGAATTATGATGATAGGCGTGGCTGCGGCACTAGATTATTTTAGACAAAAGCTTGGGAAAAATACTTATGCACCATCTCAAATTTGCTCCGAGTTGGTTGCGATTTTTAATTATTTTCTTATTAACAATGGGTATATTGTTTCGCTTTTT
Organism: Nostoc sp. DedVER02; assembly: GCF_034530675.2. Classification (NCBI taxonomy): domain Bacteria; kingdom Bacillati; phylum Cyanobacteriota; class Cyanophyceae; order Nostocales; family Nostocaceae; genus Nostoc; species Nostoc sp. DedVER02. Next base: position 46,591 of record NZ_JAVRCP020000009.1, on the reverse strand, counting down.
TAACCTTGATACCAAGGTTTTCTCCCATGATGAAACTTATACCTTATTACGAATTTCTGGCTATACAAGAACTGAAGCACAAAATAAACTATTTAATGGTAGTGTCATTGGCAAAGAAAGTTTTGCTCAGTTTCAAGGTGTAAATCAAAAAAGTTTAAATGACACAATTATGACTTTGGCTAAAAAAGATTCTTTACATCCACCGCTTTATTACGTAATAGCTAGATTGTGGTTGGAAATTTTTGGTAATTCAGTGACGGCAATCAGAAGTTTATCTGCTTTAATCAGTTTGCTGGTTTTCCCTTGTGTCTATTGGCTATGCCGAGAATTATTTAATGTGCCGCTATCGGTTCCTGGTGTAGCGATCGCACTCATGGCAATTTCTCCAATTCAACTAGTATACGCCCAAGAAGCACAAGAATATATTCTCTGGTTAGTCACCATATTACTATCTAGTGCATCTTTGTTACGAGCAATACGCTTAGAATCACAAGCTCAAGATGAGCCAGCAAAACAACAGCCAGAAATATTTGCTACTTGGAGCATTTACGCCGTAACTTTGGCAATCAGTCTTTATACATTTCTTTGGAGTGGATTTGTAGCAGTTGCTCACGGAATTTACGTTATTGTCACTGCCAGATTCCAGTTATCTCCAACTGTTAGAACTTATTTGCTAGCATCACTGGTAGGTTTTTTAGCCTTCATCCCTTGGCTAACGGTTGTGATAGGTGACTTTTTCCAATTTTTGATTTCAGCAGATAAAACAACAACGCAGTCATCTTTGATGCCTGTATTTGAACTATTATTAATGCAATTAAGCCGAATATTTTTTGATATAGACCTGAGCTTAGAAAATAGTTTTAGTTATTTAATTAAAATAATTTCTTTAATTTTTATAGGATATTCAATTTATTTCCTTTGCCACACAACTAACTATAAAGTTTGGTTGTTTATCATTATATTAATTGTAGTACCAGTATTGCCCTTAAGACTACCAGACTTAATGGCTGGCAGTATACAATCATCTACCGATCCATATTTCATACCATCTTATTTAGGAATTCAATTAGCTGTTGCTTACTTACTAGCTATCCAAATATATAATCAAAGCGTGTCACACCGGAATATTTGGTATGCGATCGTGGCATTAGTAATTATTTGCGGTTTAATTTCTTCTAAAGTTCATTCCCAATCAGAAACTTGGTGGAATAAGGGTATGAGCTATAGCAATCCGCAAGTTGCCCAAATCATCAATCAGACTACTCGCCCACTTTTGATTAGTGATGCTTTGGGTAATAATTATGGAAATGTTTTTTCTCTGAGCTATCTTTTAGAGTCGAAGGTGCGATTTCTGCTAGTTCAAAATCAAAAAATTCCTAAAATTCCTGATAGGTTTGCTGATGTTTTTTTATTCAATCCTTCAGATACTTGGCGCGAAACGATAGAAAAAAAGTATAATTTGAAGACAGATATTGTTTATAGGAACAAATATTATTCGGTTTGGAAATTAGCTAAACCTCACAGTGTGCGCCAACGCGATATTATCCGCAAGACGAAATTATCCAATCGTTGACTATCAGGTTATGAGACAAGTTTATTTTTTAGATACTTATTGTTCAAAAGGCATTTACATTTTTACTTGCTTAAATTGAGATAAAAATAACAAAAATAAATCTTCAACAGATTCTTATCTAAAATTAATTTAAGTGGTACTACGATGCTTTAAATTGTCATTTGAGATTAATTTGATGATTAATTTAAAGGTGTAGTATGCAAATAACAGATTTTCTTGGTCTTTTACACCCAGCGATCGCAATTATAGTCGTGTTTCCACTAATCGGGACAGTAGTTAATTTTGCTTGGCAAACACGCCAACGCAGATTGCAAATTTTAGCCGGGAGTAAGAGTAAAATTCCCCCAGTGGTAGGTGGAGAACATAAGCAGTTAGGTGAAAGGCTAACAAGTGCGGTTGTCGGATTAACTTTAATTGGATTAAGCTATCCTATTGGCAAAAATATTATTAACAATCAATTATGGAATAAAACACCTTTGAAAGTTGCTTTTATCCTATTAATATTAGCTGCTACCATCGCCTCTTTAGTATTTCTTTATCAGGCAAAGCAGCGAGTATGGCGGGCAATTTTTGCTACTTTAACTGGTGCAGGTTTAGTAATACTAGGCTGTCAGGATGGAGTATTTCGCCGTACTAATGAGTGGTATTGGTCGCATTATTATATTGGTATAATCGCAGCACTGCTAATGATTTTTTCATTAGCGATTGTTCAAGATATTTATCAAGATAAATCTAATCGCTGGCGTATCGTCCATACAATTTTAAACTGTATTGCTTTGTTGCTATTTATTGGACAAGGTATGACAGGAACGCGAGATTTATTAGAAATTCCCTTGAGTTGGCAAGAACCATATATTTATCAGTGTGATTTTGCTAATAAAACTTGTCCAACACCAAATTCTCAACTACCAAAGTGAACTAAGAAAATTAATCCTTTGTTTAAGCAATATTATCTACAAGACGATCGCGAATTGCTTTAAGTTGGTCTTGAGTCTTAATTGGCTCTCGTGGTGCTGGCAGTTCTGTATTCGGCCAGTTAGGTAAACTATTACAGGGGCATAACAATGCTGGCATCCCAACGTTTCGCGCGGCTACTGGCATATCACAACGACCACAAGGAACCATATCCCAGGCTGGTGTCAACAGTTCAGCAATGGTTTCTTGCGTACCCTCTAGGTAACAATCACCTGATTCCGGCGAAATAATTTTTTGCCAGCACTCTTCAAATTCTTCACTATAGCGATCGCCATTTAGCACCGATTGAGGCAAAATGCTTGCCTTACCGTTGCCCGTAATCACTTTCTTACCCAACTGAAACCAGTAGGCAAGGTATCCTCTAACTTCTTGTTTGGTTGCCATAAGACAATTTTAGTATTTTAGATTTTGGATTAATTTGAATCAATAGTTAAGAATCTTGACTCCTGAATGTTCCAGCATCCTCTCTGTTTGGCAATGGCGAACCAAGAACACTGAGATTGAGAACATGACCAGCAGTAACTAAATAGACAGTTTCGCTAAGGGCAGCTAACTGGCGCACTAAAGAACCCAAGCGATCGCGGAACATCCTCCCAAGGGGATAAGCTGGTACTACACCCCAACCTACCTCTTCTGCTACAAACAGCATATCAGCAGCAACCAGATCCACCGTCTCTAATAACTCTACAACGATATTTTCCCAGCTAGATTTATCTTCCTCTAAAAGATTAGCAACCCAAGTTCCTAAAGAATCAACTAAAAGGCACGTATAGGGTTTAGCATCGGCGAGGGTAGCAGACAGTTCTATAGGTACAGATAGAGTTACCCAGTCTTGAGGACGGCGTTGCTGATGTTCTAAAATACGTTGATGCCATTCTTGGTCATCTGTGTTATCGGTCGCTGTTGCTACGTAAACAACTGCTTTCCCTGACTGCATAGCTAGAGTTTCCGCCCATTCACTTTTACCAGATCGTGCTGGCCCTGTTACTAAGATGATTTTACCCAAAGTTGTTTTCTGAGTATTTTAACAATAATAGGAGATACGCAAAACTATACACCGTAAGGGCGATTCATGTAGATGCAAAGCGGCTTTCCACAGGATATTACCCCTACCGTAAATCAAGGATTTCACTGACTTTTTGCGTAAGCCATAAAATAAGTAGCTAGTTGCAATTGCTCGCTACAGTTTTTACTTTATTGGTAAAATTTTTGGTTTGAAATAACTTTTAAGGGATAAAATTAGCACCAGCACCATTCAAAATTTATAATTCATAATTCGGTTTCTAGTCAGGATTGACATCCCACCGCAAACAGGACTAACGTCATTATGCACTAGGTAAAAACTCTTTCTAATTAATTACGAATTACGAATTACGAATTAGATTGGTGTCACAATTGGCAAAAGCCGAAAATCCCAACAACCCCCTTCTCAATTATTCAACACCATTGGGGACAGCAAAATTTAGGATGTCTTTATGAACGCAGGCTTAAAACGCATAGAAGCAACGCTACACGATTTAGGGAATCGCGGCACTGCCTCTGCCGCCGAAGCAGGAGATTCGACAACAAAACGGCCTTTTTCCTTTAGAATCAGTGTCGGAGCCAACGAATCTACAGAAAGTACACAAACTCCATCATCTCAGCAAGAACAAACAGTTGATTTGGGCGTAAATACTGAGAGTAATGATGCTCCCGAACAGAATTTCTTTCCTCACCACGACTCTGTGCAGACCTTTCAAGCAGAAGAGAATGGTGGCAAAACACCCAGCCTACCCAAGTTAAAAACTCCGACCTTTAGTAACCATCGCCACGGAGCAAACCCAGCATTGGCGATGAATCTATTGCAAGAAATTCAGGAAACTGTCGCTGGTTGGCAAATAGAACTGCAAAATATTTTGAACCAAATTCAGGATATTTACTTAGAAGGGCCAATTGTCAATGGCTGGTTAGAATCCAATCCCAGCGAACCAGAACCGGGAGGAACTGCAACATTGCGCCATGCAGAAGTTGACCGCCTAATGAACTATGTAGAAGAAATTTGCGCCACTGGTGGGAAAGTATCTTATAAATCATCGATTACTGGCTACCGCCTCTGTGGTGTAGATGATGCTGGTAAAGTCTGGTCACGCCCATGTCCAGCAGATCAAGTTCCGAATGTTAGTATGGCGATCGCACGTTACCAAAAGTTACGTCAACTATTGGGGCGTAAGCAATCTTTAGAAACCCGCCTGAGTCAACTGGCTCAAACACTTGTAGTTTTACACAGTCATATTCAACAAACGTGAAGTTTTAAAGATTATTTCCGAAGAAACTCGGTTGGTGGGTCGGTAATTTTTGGTTTAGATTAACTCTCAGCAGGTATGCGTTGGATTTAAGATTTTTATCTAAAATCCCAAATCTCAAATCCAAAATAAAATCTATGCCAGACACCCAAATCTCTGCCATTATCTGTACCCACAATCGAGATACCTATTTAGGGGCTGCAATTGATAGTCTTTTAGCACAGGATTTTGCTACTGACTTTGAAATTGTGATAGTTGATAATGGATCTAGCGATCGCACCCGTGAGGTTGTAGAACAAAGAACCCACAATCCACGCCTGAAGTATGTATTTGAACCCACTCTCGGTTTATCTGTCGCCCGTAACACAGGCGCAAAAGTAGCTAGTGGTGACATTCTTGCTTATTTGGATGACGATGCTGTTGCTAGCCAGGGTTGGCTACAAGTTTTATATTTTGCCTATTACAATAATTCTAAACTAGCGATCGCAGGTGGCAAAGTCACTCTCTTATGGCCGCCAGGAATCGAACAACCACGGTGGCTATCTCCAGGACTAGCTGCAAATTTGGGTGCATACGACTTGGGTGATAGTAACATCTACATCGAGCAACCTGGCTTAACACCCAGAGGCTTAAATTACTCCATCCGCCGCAGTTTCCTAGAAGAAATTGGCGGTTTCGATCCTCATCTCGGTCGAGTGGGGAAAAATCTATTATCAAATGAAGAACTGCAAATGACCGAATTTGCCCTACAGCGTGGTTGGCAAGTCGCTTATCTTCCTGAAGCGCTAGTTGCTCACAATGTAGCCCCAGAACGTCTACAACGCACCTGGTTTTTAAACCGAGGTTGGTGGCAGGGTATCAGTGAATGCTATCGAGAACAACTTGCTGGTAAAGCTGGAATCGCTCAATTGCAGCGAGGTAGCGAACGGTTTGTGCGTGGCTTGTATAAAGCATTGCAATATTTTTCCGATCCAGCAGAACGGTTTGACAAACTTGTATATGCTTACGGTCAGATTGGTTACTTAAATGCTGCTATTCAAGGTCTTTTATTCACATCAAATAAGAAATAAAGAAGAATGGAGAATTCAGAATTCAGAATTCAGAATGCTTTACTCCTAACTCCTAACTCCTAACTCCTAAATATATGTCATCTAAAATACCAGTTTCAGTACTAATTCCAGCAAAAAACGAACAAGCAAACTTGCCAGCCTGCCTCGCTAGCGTCAGCAGAGCAGATGAAATATTTGTAGTAGACTCTCAAAGTACCGACAACAGCATTGAAATTGCGAAAAGTCACGGTGTAAATGTCGTGCAATTCAACTTCAATGGACGCTGGCCTAAAAAGAAAAATTGGTCTTTAGATAATCTCCCTTTCCGTAACGAATGGGTGCTAATTGTCGATTGCGACGAACGCATTACCCCAGAACTTTGGGAAGAAATTGACCAAGCAATTCAAAATGAAGAATATACAGGTTATTATCTCAACCGCCGCGTATTTTTCTTAGGAAAATGGATTCGTTATGGTGGGAAATATCCCGATTGGAATCTCCGTTTATTTCAGCATAAAAAAGGCCGCTACGAAAACCTACATACAGAAGATATTCCCAACACTGGCGACAACGAAGTTCACGAACATGTGATTTTGCAGGGCAAAGTTGGGTATCTCAAAAATGATATGCTCCACGAGGACTTCCGCGACCTTTATCACTGGTTAGAACGTCATAACCGTTATTCCAACTGGGAAGCCAGCGTTTATTTTAATATTCTTACAGGTAAAGATGATAGCGGCACTATCGGCGCAAATCTCTTTGGTGATGCAGTGCAACGCAAGCGCTTTTTGAAAAAAGTGTGGGTACATCTGCCATTTAAACCCTTTTTACGGTTTGTTTTATTTTATATAATTCAACGCGGTTTTTTGGATGGCAAAGCTGGATATATTTATGCACGCTTGCTGAGTCAATATGAATATCAAATTGGCGTTAAACTTTACGAATTACGCAACTGTGGTGGTCACTTAAATACTGCAACTACTCCAAAGGAAGAAGCAGGGGAGCAGGGGAGCAGAGGAGCAGAGGTAAAGCTATTAACCATTGATTCTTGACAAATGACAAATGACCAACCTTTCGTAGATTTACGTAAATATGACCAATCTTGGTTTGATCGCGGGCGGCCAAGTTGGTATGTTTTGTTATGGTGGCTTGTACAAGCGATCGCATTTCCCCTCACTCCTCAACCGTTAAATATTCTGCGTTGTGTCTTGCTACGACTATTTGGCGCTAATATCGGCAAAGGCGTATTAATTCGACCTACCGCTCGCTTCACCTATCCTTGGAAAGTTACCATTGGCAACTACAGCTGGATTGGAGATAACGTAGTTTTATACAGCCTGGATCGGATAGACATCGGTGAACACTGCGTAGTTTCTCAAAAAAGTTACCTGTGTACTGGTAGTCACGATATCGAAGATCCTGCCTTTGGATTGAAAACAGCGAGTATCACTATTAACAATGGTGCATGGGTAGCAGCAGATTGTTTCGTTGGGCCGGGAGTGCAAATCGGGACTAATGCTGTGATTGGCGCTCGTAGTACTGTTTTGGCTAATATGCCTTCTGGACAGGTTTGTTGGGGAAGCCCTTGTCATCCCAGGACGAGTCGGATAAAACTTGATTTCCCCACAACCCCCTGATTTTATCAACAAACACAGTAAGGTAGCACAGTTAACTGTGCTACCTTACGTTTTGTACTTTTCTAGATGGTATCGAACCCCCAAAACTTAGCCCGCAATTCCTCTATTTGCAACAACGAATTTTGGTAAATAGAGGAATTGCGGAAGTCTAGATAGAATTAAGAGTGACTTTCTAAAGGATTAGCAATGTATTTGAATTCTGGCTCAGAATTCCAAGGGCCACGCTCATCTTTACCATTACCATCTGTAGATAGGTTGTAGTAAAGAGCAACAGTTTCATCTGGCTTAATATTACCAAAGAATGGATCTGTCAGCTTACCTAGCGAATCTAGAGCTTTCATAAACATCTGGGTATGAGAAATTTCTCGTGTTAACAGATGCACTAAAGTTTCTTGAGTTCCTTTGTCAGTTGCCAACTTAATTAACTCTTCGTAAGTCTGACGAGCGCCAGCTTCTGCTGCAACGTTAGCTCTTAAATCACGGACTACATCTCCGCCTTCATTCAAGTAACTTGCAGTCCAAGCATTACCCTGACTATCTAGAAAATGAGGCCCAATGCCTCGAACTGCAAAGAGAGTACTCTTATAAGCCTCTGTCTGATCAGTATTCTTAGTATGAGCTTCAATGAGTTTCCCAACCATTTCTAAATGGCTGAATTCCTCAATTGCAATGTCTTGGAGCATATCTCTAATTCCAGCATTTTCAACATGGAATGATTGAACCCAATATTGCAATGCAGCACTAAGTTCTCCAGTAGCTCCGCCAAACTGCTCTAGAAGTAATTGAGCAAAACGAGGATTTGGTTCACTAACGTTAACTGCATGAATAGGCTCTTTTTTGTGAAAAAACATAGATTTACACTTCCAAAAAGTATGATGTTACAGAAGGGATGTAATGGTCTTTTCGGATTTTCCCAGAGAGAGCTAATTTGATGTTTGATAGCTTCTCAAGCTGGTTAAATAGAAGACCTGTCAGTGTTGAGAACTGCCAATTAGCGATTAGTAATTGCTGCTTCTTCTGAATTAATGCCCATAGATAAATAGCAAAAATTGCCTCAAGCACAGCAACTAAAATCCCAGGAAGAGTTAAACCAGTGCCAGCCGCAGTAATTTGTAGAGTTCCTGTTCGCAATCAGCTAAACAGACTTCCACCGACGAAAGCACCAATGATACTTAAAATCATTGTGGAGAGAATTCCATCACCTTGATAGCCAGGATAAATAGCTTTAGCGATCGCCTACACGATCACACCTGCCAAAAGTCCTAAAACTACCCAAGCAATAATACTCATAACTGCCTCAACAATTTCACATGTATCTAAGTTATCAACTCTGATTCACAATTCTTTCTACCAGATGGGATAAATCCTAAATCCAAAAGTTAGACAAAAGAGTTTACATAGCAATTTAGATGAAAATTGCCTTATGGCATAAATAAATACCATAAAGATGCTCAACATTTGTTACTAGGCAAACAAATCGTAAATTATTTAATTTCTAATCTATTAGGCTTTATTTTTTATAAAAATAATTATTAGCAAAAATATAACTTTCGATGATTAATAGATTAGCGATATAAACGAATATGTATCCATCTAAAGATATAAATGTTTTGTGTATCTTTTTGGAGATGTATAAAAATTATTTTTCAACTAGCTTTTCTAAGTTACATAAAAATTTATTTTGGACAATCAATATTTATTGAAAATATCAAACAGAATATTTATTCAAAAATTTAATCTCCAAGTTTGTTAATGAATCAGGAGTTTAAAGACCGCAAAATTTCAGCAATAATGAAGTAAGGCTATATCTCAATAGAGCTAATTTCGTGATATTTTTCCAAGAATATTCGCTCCTCCTTTTTTAAGAGGTTTAATTCCCTCCTTAAAAAGGAGGGTTAGGGAGACGACTATTTTAAATAGCACGAGAGAATTTTGTCTCTTGCATTTTTGTGTGGGTATCAAATATAACCGCAATATTTCTGACTAGTAATCTCCCGATGTCTGTAATCTGAATCTGATTTTTTGATAAACTGACTAGACCATCAGCTTCTAATGGTTTTAACGCCTCTAGTTCTTCAGCAAAATATTCATCAAAATGGATCTGATATTTGTTTTCAATATCTTGCTTATGCAACTGAAAGTGAGACATAATACCCATGATGACATCCCGCCTGATAATATCATTTTGAGTCAGCTTGACACCTTTGCTAATAGGTAAATTACCTGATGCAATTGTCTGATAATAATCCTTTAATTCCTTGTGATTTTGAGCATAAGCATCTTCTAGCATACTGATGGATGTAGAACCAAAGCCAAATAATTCTGTCTCAGCGTGGGTAGTGTAGCCCTGAAAATTGCGTTTTAGAGTGCCATTTCGTTGAGCGATCGCTAGTTCATCATTAGTTTTGGCAAAGTGATCCATCCCAATAAATAGATATTGGTTATTCGTCAATTCTTCAATAGTCATTTTCAGAATCTCTAACTTTTCCTCGGCTGGGGGTAGCGCTTCTTGAGGAATATTTTTTTGTGTCGGTTTTAGCCACGGAACATAGGCGAAGTTAAAAACAACAATTCTGTCAGGATCTAATTCAATTGTCTTTTTCAGCGTTTCTCGAAATGTTTCACGGGTTTGATAGGGTAAACCATAAATTAAGTCTACATTCACACTTTCAAACTTAGCTTCTTTGACCCAACTCATGACATCCAAGAGCATTTCTTCTGGCTGGACACGATTTACAGCTACTTGAACTTGGTGATTAAAATCCTGAATGCCAAAACTAATGCGGTTAAACCCAATCTCTCTCAGAAAGAAAATGTAGTTTTTATCGATATAGCGGGGATTAATTTCAATTGAAATTTCTGCTTGGGGATCAATGTTGAAATAGCGATTGATGTTTTTCCATAAAAATTCTACTTGGTAACGATCCAAATAATTAGGTGTGCCGCCTCCCCAATGGATTTGCAACACTTTCCTGTCTGAATCGATTAAAGCTGCGGTGTTTTTGATGTCTTGAACCAAAGACTCCACATAAGGTTTAGCAATATTCTTGTTGTTAGAAATTACCGTGTTACAGCCGCAGAAGTAGCAAGCACTTTGGCAAAAAGGGATGTGGAAATATAAACTCATAGGAGTTTGGCGTTGATTAGATGCTGCGATCGCGGCCTTAAAATCAGTTTCAGTGAATGTTTCGCTTAACTCTGTAGCGGGCGGGTAACTAGTATATCTAGGTGCGCGAGTGTCGTACTTTTGAATCAGATCCAGATCGAATTTGACACCAGGTAATAGAAAAACCATTGAGTTACTTTCCAATAAGTGTGTGAAGGGAGTGGGGAAGGAGGCAGGGGGCAGGGGGCAGGGAGCAGGGAGCAGGGAGCAGGGAGCAGGGAGCAGGGGGCAGGGGGCAGGGCGAAATGACTAATGACTAATGACTAATGACTAATGACCAATGACTAATGAGTTAGGCTATTAAAGAGGACTTGTCCGAGTGCGTTAATTAAAGTTCCCTCTAACTCTTGAGCCATTTGCAAATTGAACTCAAAGGCATTATTAGCTTCTGCAACAATCCGTTCTGCTGTTGCATCATCGATGGGTAATGCATTTAATGCCTGACGATACTTATCCTTAAATGCCTTTTTATCAGGAATTTGCTCAAAATTGTAAAAGGACGTGCCTTCATAGCCAGAAAGCTTCAGGGCTGATTGAGCAACTTTTTGAAGCATTTGACCCCCAGAAAGATCGCCCATGTAGCGAGTGTAGGCATGACCTAGCAATAAGGCTGGTTCACTAGCAGAAATTTCCCGAATGCGGTTAATGTACTTTTGGGTAGCAGATGAGGGTATAATTTTCTCTCTCCAATCATCCCCATAATAGAACACCATATCTTTTTCGAGCGAGGATTGGCGATTAAGTTCTAGAAAGTAAACTGCACTAACCACAGGATGGTTTACATGACTCTGTAATGCTGCTTCTAATTCACTGTAGACGTAATACAAGTTACTTAAGAATTTGGCGAAGCAGTCTCTATCCACAACTCCTTGCACAAAACATTTCATGAATCCCACATTTTCTGCTGATGCGTGGGCTTGTTGAGTTCCAGAACGCAGTTTGATGGCGAGATTGCTACTCATTGTTGCTTCCTTCATGTTCAAGCGCAAGGTTGCTGGACAGCCATCGGCTTAGGATGCCTGCCAGTGCCAGCTAGAAGATTGTTATTCTGGGTTTAGAGAGGATCTACATCAGTCTATCCAGTAAGTACCACTGCCGATTTAGATCCAGGTATTGTTATTTCTCCTAAGATTATTTAACTATTAATTTATATATATCTATCAAGATATTAGTATTTATTTATGTTTTTCTGATACTCATATTTAGGCATATTTCAGTTAAGTTGTAACAAAGCTGATTTTGGAATAAGCATTTTAACTATTTTGAAACGATGGGTAATAAGTTTATTTCTCACAATTAGCTTTCAATAATTTAACTGATGTTCAAAAATAACTATTTATACTTATTTAAATTTAAAAGAATGTATGAAAAACTCCACGCCACTTGCGGGATGGAGTTTTTGGGCATGGGGAATATGCCCCAAGCGGCGGGGCGGCTATCCCTCTGCACCCATGAAGGGATGGAGTTTCCCACCGCTTTCAATGAAGGCTGCGGGGATTGCCATCGATTCGGAGCATTTTCGCAAGGTGGCTAATGAGCAATCCTTATCTAAACCCCGATGGGAGCAAATCTCTCCAATAGACTAATTGTTGGCTGTAATGACTGGGCTTGAACAAATAGTGTACTTTGCTCACCAAAAGCAGTCCAATTTTCGTTAGATAAAGGCTCAGAGGCAACAATAACTTGGTTTGGGTGCTTGAGAAAATCACTTGACCAATAAAGCGTAGGGGCTTGTGTACGGTAAGCGTAGCGAACTGCTGCAAGTGCTTGACCATCACTGACAATTATATTGGCACTAAAGCTGGTGTTGTGTTCTGATGCCAACTCAGTCAATTTTTGAAGTGTTGCACGTAAGGCATCAAACAGAGTACTGTCTGGAGAAGACTGCCACATTTGCACTAACAAGGCGAAGATGTGTTCTGAGTCAGTCATGCCTTTAATCAGGCGGTATGTGGAATCACAGAGGCTCTCACGTATTGGTCTATAAAGAGTCTGTTGAAAGTTTGAGATTTCGCCATTATGCACAAACAACAGTTTCCCACTGCGAAATGGTTGACAGTTGCTAATGTCCAGCGATTCACCTATCCCAGCTAATCGAACATAGCCTACAGTACAGCTAGATTGTACATAGTTGCTTAACTCTTTCAGATTCGGATCGTTCCAAAGCGGAATCGTGTTTCGGTAAATGAAGGGTTTTCCCACTTCGTCGTACCAGCCTACACCCGCCCCGTCTGCACAAACTCCTCCTGATTTTAATTCCAAGGGGCTGTAACTTTGTTTGTAAAGCGAATGCTCCGGTTTATACAGCAACTCATCTAATGGGATGGGATTACCAAGGTAGCCAATTAATCTACACATAAAAAATGACGTTGCTGAAAGATTAACAAAATTTAGCCACAAGCCCCGATATTAATCGAAACTTTTAACTGTGCAATTACTGCAAAACATTACTAATTTAACAATTATTTTTTATCTTGTGTATGCTTAAACCATGACTTTAGTCATACTTTTGTTTGTAACTTTCATTAAACTTTTTCTGGAGAATTCTCAATGACCATTTCAATGTACCAAGCTTCAATACCTGTGTCTATTCGGGCACTGAATAACCTTGTAAGTATTCTGGAAAAAGGCGCTAATTATGCTGAAACAAAAAACATAGATCCTTCTGTTTTGATCAATAGTCGTCTATCCCCAGATATGTTTCCGTTATCAAAACAAGTGCAAATTGCCTCCGATATTGTAAATAGAGGTGCTGCACGACTAGCAGGGATAGAAGCACCCCAATTTGAGGACAATGAAACTACATTCCCTCAACTTATTGACCGCATTCAAAAAACTATCTCTCATTTAAATACATATAAACCTGAGCAAATCGACGGTTCTGAAGAGAGAGCAATTTCCATTAAAATGCGTGACAACACTCTCTCCTTTCAAGGAATGCCATATCTGCTCTATTTTGTGTTACCAAATCTTTATTTCCATGTCACAACAGCCTATGACATTCTCAGACACTGCGGTGTAGAACTTGGTAAACAAGACTTTCTTGGTCAGCCTTAATAGGAACAATATCTAATGTCATTTCACGAAATACCTGATACAAATAATTTATTTCTAATTCTTTCCCCCCTGCCCCCCTGCTCCCTATTTGTATCAACCTTAAAGTGAAATGGTATTAGCCGAGAGTGCGAGAATAATTTGTAATTAGTATCAAAGCCAATTACCGATCGCAATCATTGGGGCCCAATAGGCAGGATTTTCATAGTTGGTATCTATGTCTTCAGATGGTAATGATTTTTTAGGATGAATCATCTTAATTTGGGCTTTTTGCAATGCTTCTGCAATACTCATGCCACTATTATGATAATTGGTGTAAAACTCTTTGACTAGTTCAGATGTTGATTCATCTGTGACATTCCACAAAGATGCGATCGCACTTTTAACCCCAACTTGCAATGCAACTCCAGCTAATCCTAGTGTGGCACGGTCGTCGCCAACTGCGGTTTCACATGCAGTTAATGTGAGTAGTTCGACGGGATCTGATTTACTGCTGAGGTTTCGCAGTGAGTTTTCTAATTCACTGATGGTAAGTTTTTGGTTTTTGCCTGTGACAATGAAGGTGTCTTCAGGAATAATCCCAAATTGAGCGTGACTAGCTATGTGAACAATAGGATATCTGCTTTTGTCAAGGGTTTTCTGAAAACTTTCGGGGAAAAACTTTTCATCGATCAGGTCGGTATGATTAGGAAATATACTTTTAATTGCATTAACTTCATCAGAAACAGCTGAAAGTGCATCAAAAGTCTTGCCGTCGATTGTGGCTTTTTCTGTTAAACCCAAAATTAACGCCTTTTGCGTCCTGCGATCGCTGGCTTTGGGTGTGTTAAGTCGTAAACTGGGGGTTGTTGCGATCGCGTAGGTTTCAACTAAATATTTCTGTTGTTGGCTGTCATAAAGTGCTGCCATTGGAACACTACGCAAAAATCCATCCTGAATAAACACCAGGGTTTTAATTTTCTCCGGTTTAAGATCCTCAGCAAAGGGGCGAATTATCCAATCATAAAGTTGTGCCGCAGTTGTTGTATTGTAGTTAAATTCTTCTTTTCCTTTAACTAGTCCTGTGCGAAACTCGGTAATTTTTTCTTGTAGGGTATCGCTACTAACTATTTTTTTTATACCTTTTTGGTTGGGGTCTTCAATCCACTTAAATTTAGTTGCCTGATTCGGTAACTGTAATAATATCCCGGTTTTGCCATCTAATATTATGGAACTCAAAAACCCAGTATTCTGAAACGCTACACTATTATCTTGAAGTAGTTCTCCTACCTGTTTGGGATTTAAGGCACTTAAAATGCAATCGTTGCCAAAATAATTCTGTAATTCTGCTAGTTTTAACGCATCAATGGTATTAACTACTTTTGATAGTTCCTTGGCGCGTCGTTCATCTGCAATTGCCCCAACATCTAACAAATCAAGCCGCGACTGTGCCAAGGTACGATACAATGGACGCACAACATCGCGTAAGTCAAACTGGACATTTCTCTCAGCTGTTAAAATATCGCTGCGAATATCTTCTAGGGTATCAAATGCTCGTTGATAGGATGCGATCGCTTCTTCTTTTCGATTCTGTTTATCTAAAATGCGTCCTGCTTGCCATTCCCACAAATACAAGCTATCTTTTGCACTCAATTTATTCTCTGCTGCGAGGATAGCAGCTTGGGTATATTTTAAGGCTTTTTCATTATCTGCTCTACATTCCCATAAATGACCTAAAGCTCCATTAGAATAAGAAATTAGGCGATTATCTTGTAATTTTTTACTTGTTAATACTGAGTTATTGAGCAAATTCAATACTTCGTTATTACCAGATAAAACCACCTGAGTTGGACAGTAGGTAAAGGGTGAAGTTCCTTTAGCATCGCGCTGCAAGTATGCTAAATCAATTGCCCCATAGACTTTTGTGGCTGAATCGGGTAAGCTTTCAAGAACTTTTAAAGCGTCTTCAAGGGTTTTGTTAAACTCGCTATCGTTAATAACTTTGCTCTTATTTGTTTGAGAATCCAACTGAATTAAATTTAATAATCCTCGCATCTCTGCTAAATTATCTTTATGGTCGCTGGCGAGTTTTGTACTTTTATCAAAATATTGATAAGCTAGCTTATAGTCTTCTATAGACTGTTGAATAAATTTACTTTCTTTACTAGAAATACCAGCTTTATTTGCAGAATCAGCTTGTAACTCTCGTAATTGAGCGCGACTTTTGTAGGCATTCCCTAAACTATTTAGCAATAAAAATTCAGAACCTGGATCGAGTTTTTGTGCTATACGCAAATATAGAATTGCTTGGTTGTAATCACCAATTAAGCGATATGCTTCGCCGAGAATTCCCAAAGCTGCAACTTGACCGATTTTATCGTTGTATTTTGTGGCAATTTGTGTAGCACTTTCGGGAGTGCATTCTATTTCATGACTTGGTTGATTTTCATAGCTTTTTGACTTATCTACCAGTTTGCCACACAAAAGTGCGATCGCTTTGCGGGGTTGTCCCAAACTGCTGTACACTTGGGCAAGTTCAGACTTCATTCGTCCCACTTGCTGAATATTCTCCACTGCGCCATAGTCACGAATTGCTGCCGATAGGGATGCAATCGCCTCTTTATTGTCTCCTATTTCTTGGTAGGCACGCGCCAAATTTTCATTTATAATCGCAGTCGAGTCTGGATTATTCTTATCCTGATTTAATGCCTCCTGCCAATATTTGATCGCATTAAAAAAACTTCCTGTATTATATGCTTCAATTCCTTGTTCAACTAGTGCAGTAGCATTTGGAGTTTGTGCAGATACAACTTGTCCAAACACAATACATGTTAATAATGTAGCCAAAAACAATACTTTAATCTCTCTTACATGGCGATTTGGTTTTTGGTATTGCTGAGTTAAAAAACAAACTAGTTTTTTGTAGAGATTCCCAACCTTTAACAACATCTGCATCCACCGATGTGCAGAAAAAAATATTTTAAGATATTTATTCTTAGCTTTCATATTTCTCCACCTAGATAAAATATTTATCGAAACAGAATTCAAGAGTCAGCAGTCATAATGGGCTAAACCTTAGCTTTCCGCTAACAGAATGATGTTCATATCGAAAAAGCGGATGGCGTAGCGAAAAGCGGGCGGCATAGCATCTCCTAGAGAAACGAGGCGTAGCCCATTCTAACTTCTGAATTCTTCTTTAATGAGCTTTTATTGTTTAAGTTACCAGAAATCCGCAAAAAAAACTGAAATTTCTAAAAGTGTACAGTTTTATGCAATTTATCTAAAACAGTAATCAGGATTCTAGAAGATTAAAGTGTACCAAATTTTTATCAACAATTAAATATGACTTTTCTATACAGGATTTACACACAAAAGAGTCAAAACCCTTATTTTCGGGTAAAAGCAAGAAATTAAATTCCTCTAATCTCTGTAGTTTTGCGTAATCAATAGTTCTGGTGCTGATATTAATAAACGATCGACTAACCTCGAATATTTACAAAATAGAAAGATATTCCGTTGAGTAATATCGTAAATTTTATTTTGATTCTTTCAAAGAAAATTACTTATGAATATAGTACATCATATTCAACAAGCCAGGATTAAAAATATCCTTTATTATTCATGCCTAATATTGGCCATAGACAGCCAAAATTTGCCAGCGAAAGCACAAATCACACCTGATAGCAGCCAGGGAATAGAAGCTTCTCAACTCAATCGAAATGTGTTAATTCATGGTGCGCTAGGCGACAAAATTAATGGTGGTGCAAAACGTGGCGGCAATCTTTTTCATAGTTTCAGCGAGTTTAATATCCAAGATGGGCAAAGAGTATATTTTGCCAACCCCACTGGAGTAGAAAACATTTTGGCACGGGTAACAGGTGGGAAGGCATCGAATATTTTCGGGACATTAGGCGTTGATGGTGCAGCAAATTTGTTTTTGATTAATCCCAATGGGATTTTGTTTGGGGAGAATGCACAGTTAGATGTGCAAGGAAGTTTTGTCGGCACAACAGCCAATGGAGTACAGTTTGGAAATCAAGGAAATTTCAGTGCCACCAATCCCCAAGCACCGGCATTGTTGACAGTAAATCCTTCGGCGTTGTTTTTTAATCAGATTAATCAAGGTGCAGGGATTCAAAATAACTCAATTGCACCAGTAGGGATAGAACCCGCAGGTTTTAATACATTTGGTTTACGAGTAGGAGATGGTAAAAGTTTGCTGCTAGTTGGTGGCAATGTCAGCATGAATGGTGGATGGTTAAATGCTTATAGTGGGAGAGTTGAATTAGGAGGATTAACAGCACCTGGAAACATCAATCTTACTTTAAATGGGGATAATCTCAGCTTGAAATTTCCTGAGAATGTGACTCGTGCAGATGTATCGCTTACCAATAAGGCAATTATTTCTGTACAAGGGTTTGGGGGTGGTAATATTGCGATCAATGCTCGAAATATAGAGATATTAGATGGAAGTGGACTTAATGCTGGTATTGGGGTGAGTTTGGGGACACCTAAAACGATTGCAGGTGATATTACCCTTAATGGAACTGGAGAAATCAAAATTGCGGGTTTAGAGAGTCAAATTGTCAATTTAGTTCGTCCAGAAGCAAAAGGCAATGGGGGTAACATTACCATTGATTCTGGTTCTTTCTTATTACAAGACGGTGCTATGCTGTCTACCTCAACTTTTGGGGAAGGAAATGCGGGGAATGTGACAGTAAATGCAAAAAATGGTGTTTTTATTACAGATGCGGCCATTTTAAGCGCGGTATCAGGTAAAGCTGTTGGTAACGGTGGCGATATCAACATCAATGCAGCAAGCCTGTCACTTAGTAATGGCGCTCAACTGCTAACCATTACTGGTAGTCCATTTAATACTCTAACAGCAGTATCGAGGAATCCAGGCAATGTCAATATTAAGGTAACAGGCGCTGTTGATATTGCTGGAGGGAAAAGCGGTTTACCTAGTGCAATTGCTAGCTTTATGGGCAGGTGGGCTTTTGGCGATGGAGGTAACATTACCATTGATTCTGATTCTTTATCATTACGAGATGGCGCTCAACTTTCTGCCTCAACTTTTGGACAAGGAAATGCAGGAAATATTCGTATTAATGCCACAAATTCTGTGACTGTTTCAGGAACTAATCAAGATACTGGATTTTCAAGTGGTTTATCTACATCTAATAATTTTTATTCTCAAGGCAGAAGTGGTGACATCATTATAAACACCAAGATATTTCACGTATCAAATGGCGCTTTAATAGATGCAGGCACTAGAAATAATCAAACGGGTGGCAACATTACAGTAAATGCAAATACTTTTGCAGTAGACAATCAAGGTAAACTTAATGCCGAATCTAGATTAAGTAACGGTGGTAATATCAACATCAACAGCGATTTGGTTTTTCTCCGTAGTGGCGCTCAAATTTCTACCAGCGCCGGAACAGAAAAATTAGGTGGCAATGGCGGTAACATCAATATCAACTCAAGATTTATCATTGGATTTTTCAATGAGAACAGCGATATCAGTGCTAACGCATTTATGGGAAAAGGTGGAAATATCCAAATTAACTCTCAAGCTATCTTCGGTATCGAGTCACGTCTAAAACTAACTCCTAAAAGCGATATTACTGCAAGTTCAGAATTAGGTATTTCGGGTGTAAAAAATATTAATAAGCCTGATAACAGTTCTATTCAAAACAGTTTCACTGGATTATCACAAAATGCCATTGACACCAATGCACTGATTGCCAATAGCTGCATTTCACGCGGCATCAAGCAACAAGAAAACTCTTTTACTATTACAGGTTCTGGTGCTTTGCCCACTAATCGCCCTGGGGTTTTGGTTTCTAGGTACACAACTGGCGAAGTAAGAGGTATCAAAATTGCATCCCGTCTTTGGAAAAAGGGCAATCCGATTATTGAAGCACAAGGATTACATCGATTATCTAATGGGCAATTAATTTTGAGCCAAAGTTGTTAAACTGAAATATTGCACATATTGGGAAAATTTGATGTGCAGTTTTCTGCACACGCACCAGACAAATTACACACTTGTATCTGCATAAAAGGTGAATGCATTCCCTAATGGTTTCTTATAGTCTGAGTATTAAAGAAACGGTTAATGAATCGAGAAACAACAAAACTTATGAATTTATCAACCGTTTTGATGAAAATATCGTTATTTTTTTAACTTTGATTGAGAGGTTGATTATGTTTGATAAATTAGTTCGCAAGACAATTTTAGCAATACCTTTGAGATTACCAAAATTCCCAAAAACAGCTTCCATTGCAATTTTAGTAGCTGGAATTGGATTATTTTGTATTAAATCATTAGATGCAAGAAATGCCTTGATGCAAACACAATAGCTATAAGAATTATTTGTTAAATACCTAATTATTAATGCGATCGCTAAACCAGTTGGTGGGAGTTAATAGAAATATGTTAAATAGCATAAATACATCTAAAAGCCTTACCAATTATAAATTATTCTCCTTATAAATCGTAAATAAACAATGGGTTTTTACTTTCGGTTTCAACAGTTTTTTGTCATACTGCTTTCTTGCATCAGTGTCACTCCACTCGCAGTATTTGCCCAATCGACACCCCCACCAGGAATCACAATTCCCCCCGATGCTCCAGGAAAAGTGGAACAAACTATTCCTCAACCATCACCATCACCAAGTACTTCTCCCACCCCACCTGCACGAACTGTTCCTATACTCCCATCATCACAACCGGAAAATGTACCTGATACCACTTTTCCGAGCGGCGAAAGTTTCTTTGTCAAAGAAATCCAAGTTATCGGCTATTCTGTTTTAAAAGATGAAATTATTAAGTTAAAACAACCCTTAGAAAATACAAACATTACATTTGAGCAATTATTGCAACTGCGATCGCAAATTACCAAACTCTATGTTGATAATGGCTATATCAGCAGTGGCGCATTTATTCCCAATAATCAAGATATTGCAAACGGTGTCGTGCAAATCCAAGTTGTAGAAGGCGAACTTGAAGGGATTTCTATTTCAGGGTTACAAAGATTGCAACCTGCTTATGTACGTTCTCGGATTGCACGGTTGGCAAATAAGCCTTTAAACCAAAAACGTCTTGAAGAAGCGCTGCAATTATTACAACTCGATCCTGCCATTGAACGAGTTAATGCCGAGTTAACCGCAGGTAGCACCCCAGGTAACAATATTTTACAGGTAACAATTACCGAATCGCCAGCATTTCATGCTGGGGTAAACTTTGACAATAACCAATCACCTAGCGTTGGTTCAGAACAAGGAAGCGTTTTTATTGCTCACGATAACTTATTAGGATTTGGAGATAGATTTAATGCTGAATATGCTAAGAGTGAAGGTTTAAATATTTACGATATCAGTTATTCTATTCCCTTTAACCCCTTAGATGGAACTATCGGTGTCCGCTACAGTAACAGTGCTAGCCGGATTATTGAAAACGAATTTAGTGACTTGCATATCCGCAGCGAAGCCGAAACCCTTTCTTTTAATATCCGTCAACCTCTAATTCACAAGCCAAACAACGAATTTGCTTTAGGTTTAGCATTCGATTTACGGCAGAGTCAAACCTTTATACTTAACGATCTTCCCTTTTCGTTC
This sequence comes from Nostoc sp. DedVER02, assembly GCF_034530675.2. Classification (NCBI taxonomy): domain Bacteria; kingdom Bacillati; phylum Cyanobacteriota; class Cyanophyceae; order Nostocales; family Nostocaceae; genus Nostoc; species Nostoc sp. DedVER02. Next base: position 25,250 of record NZ_JAVRCP020000009.1, on the reverse strand, counting down.
ACTGAAGGGCCAGAAAATGGGAAATCAAGAGTTACGGTAATTCGCTTTTCTCAAGATTGGTTACAACGTAATGCTAACAGTGTTTTTGCAGCGCGATCGCAATTTAGTTTTGGTATCGATGCAATTGACGCAACCGTTAACGATAGTGGTACTGATGGGCGGTTTTTCTCATGGGTAGGGCAATTACAATGGGTGCAACGGCTATCTCCCCGCATTTTGATGTTAGCCAAAATTAATACTCAACTCACACCTGATTCTTTACTTTCACTAGAAAAAATTAGCATTGGCGGAGTAGATACAGTCCGAGGTTATCGTCAAAATCAACTTGTTGCTGACAATGGGGTAGTTGGAGGAGTGGAAGTTCGGATTCCCTTGACATCAAATATCCAAACTTTACAGCTAACACCCTTTTTTGACATCGGCACAGCTTGGAACAATGGCGGTAGCAATATCGACCCACAAACCATTGCTAGCCTGGGTTTGGGCTTAAATTGGCAACCTGTAAACGGTTTGGTATTGCGTGCTGATTATGGTATACCATTTATGGGGACTAGCGATCGCGGTAATTCGCTACAAGATAATGGCTTTAATTTTTCAATTCGCTATCAACCGTTTTGATATTATAGCGTTTCCCGGTCTGGTGAGATACAAGAACCCCACCCCCAACCCCCTCCCCGCAAGCGAGGATGGGGCTATAACGTACCTCATTTGATTAGGAAAAGCTATAAGTCAATCGGCGCTAATATTTTTTTATATAGTACGTGAGTTTGCAATTATAGCATTATTAAATGCAGACTACGTTTGTATAGCCGCAATTTCTAATCGCTGCTTTTTTATTAAACCTGATGACTCAAACCCAAGCCGAACCAAAAATATTTACTTTCGATGAATTTATCGAATGGTATCCAGAGAACTCAGAACGGCGCTATGAATTACATCATGGGGTAATTGTTGAGATGCCTAAACCCAGAGGTAAGCATTCCAAATTAACAGGCTACCTAATTGAAAAACTACTTATAACTATTAGAGAGACAGGTAAAGGTGATATTTGGTTTATTCCTAGAGAATCAATAGTTAAACCTATTCGTAATCAGTCAGGTTACGAGCCGGATATCATTGTTCTTAACCAAGAAACTATCAGCAATGAGACACGTTGGGAAAGTGAATCAGTTATTCAAAATGCAGCTTCGGTCAAATTAATAGTGGAAGTTGTTAGCACTAATTGGCGTGACGATTACTATGATAAGTTCAGAGACTATGAAGAGATGGGTATCCCCGAATACTGGATTGTAGATTATGCTGGTTTGGGAGGACGTGATTTCATTGGCAACCCCAAACAACCTGCTTTTTTTGTGTGCGAACTAATTGATGGAGAATATGTTAAGAAGTTATTTCGAGGTAATGATGTAATTGTCTCTCCCACTTTTCCCAAACTCAACCTGACGGCACAACAAGTTTTTGATTAATTTGTGAAAATTGCTATATTCTTTCCTATGAACTATAGGAATCCGGTTTGATTTGGAGAAAATATACGTAGTGGTGTGACGAGGCTAAATTGTTGCAAAAAAATTGGAGGTTGGGTTGAGGAACGAAACTCAACACTCCGATCAATGTTGGGTTTCACGTTGCTCAACCCAAGCTACATCTAACGCTATTTTACATTGCTGTAGCGACTCCAGTCATGATTGTAGCGCCTCCGGTCATGGCTGTAGCGACTCCGGTCATGGTTGTAGCGGCTCCGGTCATGGCTGTAGCGACTCCGGTCATGGTTGTAGCGGCTCCGGTCATCTTTAAAGACACGATAAATCGCCGTCTCTACAATAATCAGTCTTTTGTAGAGACGGCGATTCATCGCGTCTCTTGCTTCGGGTTTAATGAGTAATCAAGCAGATTTGATATAACATTAGTGAGAACATTCTCGACTCAATAGCATCTGTCCATTATTCAGCCGATATAATCCAAGGGGTTCAATAATTGGCTGGTTTTTCTTCCAGTGAGGGGATGTAGTTTCAACACCTCTAACCTCTCCAGTTGTGTAGTAGGTAGAAACTAAAATCCCCGGACGATTAGTAGTCAAACCACTAGAACCTGTGATGGTGAAAGAGTTTTCTTGCCGCTTAGTACCGCGTGAAATGCAGCTATTAGCGATGAGTGCATTGGTATCAATAACTGGAGATAATTCGGTAAAGCCGTTTTGGATGGAACTGGTATCAGGTGCGTTAATGTTGATAACACCTGAAACGCCTTGTTCAGAACTGGCGGTAATATCACTTTTTTCCGTTGGTTTTTTCCGCGACTCGATACCGAAAATACCTTGAGAATTGATTTCCACTTTGCCACCTGTCCCTGTGAAGGCATTGGCTGCGATATCGCTGTTTTCTTCAGGGACGGCAATGATAAATCTGGAATCGATATTGATGTTACCACCATCACCGCCTGCTTGCGCTGTACCTGCGGTGGTCGAAATTTGGCTATCGTTACGTAATAATAAGCGATCGCTGGCAGTTAAATTAATATTTCCACCATCACCAGAGTTCGTTATTGCTGCAATAGCTGCTTTGTTATCAAGTACTGTGGAAACAGAATTAATATTAATATCTCCGGCTTTTCCTTGCCCAAAGCTGCTTGAACTGATTCCCCCGCGATTTAAAAATAAAAAATCTGTTGTCAGGTTAATATTACCTGCATTGCCTACAGCGTTTTGATTGACTGTACTAAAAAGACCGCTAGCATAACCTGTAGTGCTAACACCGTCAATAAAAATGCGATCGCGTGCATCAATGGTAATATTACCCCCATTGCCTTTAGAAGTAGTACTAGCATTGACTACTCCACCATTGGTTAACGTTAGCGTCCCTGTTTTAACCTGAACATTTCCACCATTCCCGCTTCCAGCAGCAAAGGTATATGCCGCACTTGGCACATTTTCACCATTGGTTCCGTCAAAGGTAACGGCATCGCGTGTATCGATAAAGATATTACCACCACTACCTTGACTACCAGTATAAGCGGTAAGTGTGGCACCATTTTTTAGAAATAATTCTCTGGCGTTGATGCGGATATTCCCAGCGTTACCCGTGCTAGTTCTTCCCGCATCAGTGTCTACGTTAGTAGCTAAACCATTTTTTCCACCATCAAGAGTTACTGTATCACGGGCTTTGATGGTGATATTACCTCCATTTCCCTGTCCACCTGTACTTCCAGCAATGACTGCACCGTTAGTAACGGAAAGTGACCCTGTTGTAATTTCGATGTCACCTCCTTTGCCTTCACCACTTAGCAAGTAACTGAATAAACCGCTACTTATATCGATTATTTGGCCAGTACTCAAAGTTACATCCTTTACAACACCATCAATTTTGACACTATCACGAGCATTTATGGTAATATTTCCACCATTACCTTTTCCTTGTTGATGTGAAGAAGATATCCTACCGCCATTTGTTAAAAACAGCGATCCTGTTTCAATTTGAATATTTCCGGCGTTACCATTGAATGTTTCCGTAAATGCACTACTAGGTTTTCCATTACCGCCTACACCATCAAAAGTAATAGTATTTCCAACATCAAGAAAAATATTACCTGCATTTCCTTGTCCGTAGTTACTAGTATTTAGTAGTCCGCTATCTTTAAATAGTAAATTACTTGCAGTGATGCGAATATCACCACCATTGGCTATTACATTATTAACAACACTTCCAGTTGACACTATACTGCCAGATTTTGCCCTGCCCCCAAAACCTGAAAATGTGACATTATCGCGGGCATTAATAGTGATATTTCCTGCATTTCCAACTCCAGCAGTAAAGCTAGATATCTCAGCACCATTAGTAACAGAAAGTGATCCTGTTGTAACTTGAATGTTTCCTGGTTTCCCAATACTTCCAATGTTTAAATCGCTTTTCAAACCACTAGACTGATCGTAATCCAAGTCATTAAGGAAAAACTTCCCCGCGTCGATGAAAACGCCATCTAGCTTGACATTACCAGAGGCTTCTACAGTAATATTTCCGGCATTACCTCGCCCTGATACATTTGTTGATACTTGACCGCCGTTAGTTAACGAGAGGGAACCTGTTTTAAGATAAATATTTCCTCCGTTACCTACCCCTACCCCCTCATTAAAAACATCACTACTAGCGGTGCTATTAGTATCAAAGACTATGTTATTCAGGGCGTTAATGCTGATACTTCCACCGTTTCCTTTGCCACTGGTACTGCTACTAATAAAGGCTCCATTAGTAACTTTTAGTGTACCTGTCGTGATTTGAATATTACCTGCGTTACCTTCACCAGTGAGTTGCACATCATTAATAATCCGGCTAAAAAAATTACCGTCATTACCATCTAACGAAATATTATTACGAGCATTAATGATAATATTACCAGAATTACCTTTTCCATAAATGCTACCTTGAATTTCTGAACCATCCTTTATTTCTAAAGAATTGGTATTAAGCGTAACGTTACCACCATTACCTATAGCGCCTTCATTTACCTTAACAACAATTCCGTTAGCTTCCCCTGGTATCGAGTTACGAAAACTGATATTACCTTGAGCATTGATATTTACATTTCCGGCATTACCTTGTCCGTAGAGATTAGCATTAATGAGTCCAGTTTTTTCTAATGTCAATGTCCCAGTTGTAATATTAATATCGCCAGCTTGACCAAAAGCTTTTTCTTGCACTACGTTAGCGATCCCACTCTCACCTATTAATGTTGTATCTGCTATAGCATTAATAGTAATATCTCCACCCTTACTATTTGGAGTACCTAAACCTGTATCTATTCCTGCTCTTAATATACTTCCCGCAACTAAATTTACATTTCGAGCCTGAATTGTGATATTACCGCCATCTGCACCGCGAACATTAACTTCTGCACCATTACTCAGCGAAACATCGGCGCGTTCCACATTTTCAGGTATTACTAAACCCAGATTATCACCCGCAATATTCAACTCCACATTTCCCGGTGCAGCTAAACCTGCTAACTCAACATTTCCGCCATAAGCGCGAATTCCACCACCATCTATATTGATATTTCCACCAACCAGCAGCAAACTTTTACCATCAGCAACTCGCAAACCCGTAACATCTTGTCCAATGAGATTTGTCCCTGCGGGTGCTTGGGATTGATTGATAATTCCTCCATTTGCTTGGATTTGATTAAACAGCAATACTGAAGGATTAATAGTCAACAATGGCACAGCTTGGGGATTTGTCGCACTAAAAACCCCTTGATTCCCAAACTGAATTCCATTTGCAGTCGTCCCCACAAAGGAACCTTGTACATCTAAACTGGCATTTTTGCCAAACACAATCCCATTGGGGTTGATCAAAAATAAATTCGGACTAGAATTACCAAATGTGCCAAGTATGCCCAAAATTTCTGAACGGTTATTACCTGTCACCCGTGCCAGAATATTCTGAATATCTGCGCTAGGACTGAAAAAATACGCCGCCCGTCCCTCGCTGATATTAAATTCTTGAAAGCTGTGAAATAGATTGCTTTGGCGAGTTGCACCACCTGTAATTACTTCTATGGGTAGTCCTTGAAAGTTATCTATAACTTGAGAGGATTCAGCGCCAAGTGTTTTGTCAGGTACGATATTACTTTGCTGTGCTTGGGTTTTTGCAGTGAAGAGACTTACGCAAAAGCAGCCTAGTAAGCCTGCTAATCCAAACTGCAAACACTTATGGAATCCGTATTGTCTGGTCATTTGGTGCAATTCTATTAGATGACTTGAGTATCTAATAGAATTGCACCCCTAGATGATAAATAAACAAATAATTGGTTAATTATGCAGTTTTCTGCAATGAGGCGATGTTTGACGACAAGCCTTACGGCTACGCATTCGGTTTTTTTATCATGTCCGCTTGATTAGTCAATGCAAGTAGGACTTAAGCAAAATCACACGCGGTAGGGGCAATTCGTGAATTACCCCTACGTGAGAACAAGGGTTTTGGCGCACCTTAGCCACAAGTTATTTTTCTAACAAAAGTCTTATTTTTCAGGTAAAAATTGCATAAAAGCTGTCAATGCACTTTTGTGCATCTTCGAGGTAGAAAAACTGCACACAAAGCAGCAGAAAAGGTTGCTGTGTTACATGAAGTTCTCAGATATTGTGTAATTCATTGGCAACAGTAAAACTACTGAACGCCGTTATTTCCTGGTTTTTAAGCTAAGTAATTACACAATTTCAGATTTGTACAAATTAATTGCATACATATTTTTAGAAGGATGTTGAAACGATGATTATCGTGATGAAATCCGGTTCTCCTCGACAAGAAATTGACTTATTACTCACAGAACTTTCACGCTGGAATGTTGTCCCAGAACTCTCTGTAGGTAAACACAAAGTAGCTATCGGTTTAATTGGTGATACGGCAGAAATCGACGTGCAGCAAGTACAAAATTTAAGCCCTTTTATTGAGCAAGTGCTACGCATAAAGAAGCCATTTAAACGGACTAGTTTAGAGTTTCGTCATGGTGAACCCAGCGAAGTAAAGGTGTTTACACCCTCTGAAACCATCACCTTTGGTCAAAACCATCCTGTAGTTGTAATCGCAGGCCCCTGTTCTGTAGAAAGCGAAGAGATGATTGTAGAAACTGCACTGAAAGTCAAAGCAGCAGGTGCAAAGTTTCTCAGAGGAGGTGCTTACAAACCCAGAACTTCACCTTATGCTTTCCAGGGACATGGAGAAAGTGCTTTGGACTGGTTAGCAACAGCTAAATCGGTTTCTGGCTTGGGCATTATTACCGAGGTAATGGATGCGGCTGAATTGGAAGTAATTTCATCAGTTGCAGATATTTTGCAAATTGGCGCACGCAATATGCAAAACTTTTCCCTTTTGAAAAAAGTCGGTGCAACAAATAAACCTGTGTTCCTCAAACGTGGTTTGTCAGCCACTATTGAAGATTGGCTGATGTCAGCAGAGTATATTTTGGCAGCAGGAAATCCCAATGTGATTTTGTGCGAACGAGGTATTAGAACTTTTGATCGGGAATATACACGCAACACATTAGATATATCTGCAATTCCGGTTTTGCGTAATTTGACTCACCTGCCAATTGCGATCGATCCTAGCCATGCTACTGGTAAATCGGAATTGGTGACATCAATGGCGCTGGCTGCGATCGCGGCTGGTTGTGATTCGCTCATGGTTGAGGTTCACCCTAACCCTCAAAAAGCTCTTTCAGATGGGCCTCAATCGCTCAATTTTCCTAACTTTGAGCAATTTATGAAAGAAATCACTCCTCTGGGCAAATTCTTTGGTCGCTGGCAAGAACCAAGATACACAAACAGTAAAGTCACTCAGTCGCAGACATCCTTAGTAAATTGGAAGATTGGGGTTCTTTAATAATTGTTAACTCATCAGTCAAGATTGAAAACTTTAGTCACAACAAACTCAAGAAAACATGAATACAGTTAGCTTAAGTACAAACACTGCCCAGAAAACAGCCTTTTCTTTTGTCCCTAGTTCTGATGATGCTGTAGTTGTTGGCGATCGCAATCTCACTGTTGAAGAAGTAATTAGTGTAGCGCGTTATGGCAAACAGGTACGTTTAACTGACGATCCAGAAAAACTGGGTAATATCCAAGCATCCTGCGATTATATTCGTAATGCCGTTGAATCTGGTGAACCTATTTATGGGGTGACAACTGGATTTGGTGGGATGGCAAATGTGGTAATTTCTCCTGAATCTGCGACTTTACTACAAAACAATTTGATGTGGTATCACAAAGTCGGTGCAGGTAAAAAATTACCTCTAGTTGATGTTCGGGCTGCCATGCTGCTACGTGTGAATTCACACATTAGTGGTGCATCGGGGATTCGTTTAGAAATCCTCAAACGGATGTTGATATTTCTCAATGCTGGTGTTACACCTTATGTCTGCGAATTTGGTTCTATTGGTGCTAGTGGTGATTTAACACCCTTGGCATATATCACCGGAGCATTGATTGGTTTAAATTCCAGTTACACCGTTGACTTTAATGGTGAAGAAATAAATGCCCTAACAGCACTCAAAAGGCTGAATTTAGAGCCATTGCATCTACTTCCTAAAGAAGGGTTAGCAATGATGAATGGTACTTCAGTCATGACAGGTATCGCCGCTAATTGCGTCTACGACACCAAAAACCTTTTAGGTTTGTCAATGGCTGCCCACGCCTTAGCTATTCAAGGTTTAAATGGGACTAATCAATCATTCCACCCATTTATCCATAAACTCAAACCACATTCAGGACAAAGATGGGCTGCTGACCAAATGCTCAACCTGTTAGAAGGTTCACAGTTAGTTAGAGACGAGTTAAATGGCGATCACAACTATCGCGGCGAACATCCGATTCAAGACCGTTATTCACTGCGTTGTTTACCTCAATATATGGGGCCAATTGTCGATGGACTTGACCAAATTCAAAAACAAATTGAAGTAGAAATTAACTCTGTAACTGACAACCCACTTATCGATGTAGAAAACCAAGCAAGTTATCATGGCGGTAATTTCTTAGGGCAGTATATTGGTGTGGGCATGGATCAATTGCGTTATTACATCGGGTTGTTAGCTAAACATTTGGATGTCCAAATAGCGTACTTGGTTGCACCAGAATTTAACAATGGCCTATCTCCATCTTTAGTTGGTAACACAAATCGAATTGTCAACATGGGATTGAAGGGATTACAAATTACTGGCAACTCGATTATGCCTCTGTTAACCTTCTACGGAAATTCTATAGCCGATCGTTTTCCTACCCACGCAGAACAATATAACCAAAATATCAACAGCCAAGGTTTTGCTTCCGCAAATTTAGCACGTCAATCAGTAGAAATCTTTCAACAATATATAGCGATCGCTTTGATGTTTGGTGTGCAATCGGTTGATTTACGCACATACAAAAATTTGGAACATTATGATGCTCGTGCTACACTATCGCCTGCAACTAAAGATTTATATCTCGCAATCCGCAATGTAGTTGGACAACCACCTTCTGCTGAACGGCCTTATATTTGGGACGATAATGAACAAGCCCTAGACGAACACATTGCCAAAATTGCAACTGATATTGCCAATGGTGGACAAATTGTGCAAGCAGTTAACAATCTGTTGTTGATAGAGGATGTTTGAAAAGTTCTCTAAGCAGTAAATAATAGGAAACTGATGTAAAAACTCTTTAAATCTTCTTACCTTTGTGTCCTTTGTGTCCTTCGCGGTTCGTTTTTATTCTTTGGGATAAGTCAGAATACTGTATGTAAATTAAACTTGCACATTTACGAACCGCAGAGGCGCGGAGGACGCAGAGAGAAGAAAGAGAATGAAAAAATTAATTAACCCTAATGTATTGTCTTCTAAAATCATCTCAATCTATTACGAATAGTCATAACTTTTTCGATTAAATTGGGGAAAAAATACAATGCTTCGACAGAATATATATCAAAGTGTACGGAAAAATCCTCCTGGGCCACGTGGTTTTCCAATTATTGGCTGCTTTCCACAAATGTCAACAAATCCATTGCAATTTCTTACTAGTGCAGCGCGTGAACATGGTGGCGTTGTCCATCTAGGGGCAATTGGCCCGCAACAACTTTACTTAATTGCCGATCCAGATTGTATTAAGTATGTGCTGCAAGAAAATCCTCAGAACTATACAAAAGGTGAAAATTTCAAGGATATAAAACTGGTAATTGGTGAAGGCTTGGTAATTAGCGAGGGTGATTCATGGCGTTCTCAGCGTCGCCTAATGCAACCATCTTTTCACCGTCAGCAAATTGCCGCAATGGTCGATGATATGACCCAGCTTACTAACCAAATGTTAGAATGCTGGCAAAAAAAAGCTGCTGGAACAACTCTTGATGTCTCTGAGGAAATGCTCGTTTTGACGCAGAAAATTCTTCTGAAGACGACTTTGAGTATCGAAGCTGATAGCGATACCACTGAACTAATTCAGGCTTGGAATATTATCTACAAGTTCCTTAGCGATCGCTTATGGGCTGTCATCAAGCCGCCTATTAGCTTCCCCACGCCAAAAAATCGCCAGTTTACCCAAGCAATCAACACTCTCCGCACAGTTGCTAACAACATTATTCAGCAACGCAAACAAGGCAATCATAATACTCATGACATACTTTCAATGTTCATGAGTACCCAGGATGAATCTGGCAAGGGATTGAGCGATCGGCAATTACACGATCAAATAGTTGGACTCTTCTCGGCTGGATTTGAAACCTCAGCTGTAACACTTGGCTGGATTTGGTATTTGCTTTCTAAATATCCCAGCGTGGAACGCCAATTACAGGCAGAACTGACTACGGTATTGGCTGGAAGAACCCCAACTTTTGAGGATTTACCGCAGCTTAAATATACGAAAATGGTTGTCCAAGAAGCCATGCGACTTTATCCCGGTGCTTGGGTTTATGCCCGCAACAACCTAGCTGACGATTGCATTGGCGGTTATGATATCCCAGCTAATTCCATGCTTTTGATTAGTCCCTTTGTTACACACCGCCTCCCTGAGTTTTGGGATAATCCTGAAGGTTTTGATCCTGAGCGATTCACGCCAGAACGTTCTGGCGATCGCCCGCGTTATGCATACTTTCCTTTCGGCGGCGGCCAACGTCAATGCTTAGGTGACATGTTTGCGTTAACAGAAATTCAGCTAATTGTAGCAATGGTCTGTCAACGTTTCCGCCTCAATCTATTGCCAGAACACCCAGTTGAATGCCAGCCATTGCTAACTCTGCAAACCCAAAAAGGCATCATGATGACTTTGGAGCCACGAACTAAAGTTGATAACCTCAGTCATTTAAATACTCAAAAGACATTATTAACTCATTAAAGGACTTCCAAATAAAAAAATATTCCAAAACTGACGCAAAAATCTTCTTAATCTCTCCTCTCTCTGCGTCTCTGTGGTTCGTTTTTTGGGATAATTTATTCCTTGGATGCATAAATAACTGTCAAATTAAGCAAAAGTCATAAAATTTAGTGAGTAGTTTTAACTATGAATATTGCCAATCATATCGAGCGTGGTCATCAATTATATCCTGAAAAAATCGCTCTGGTTTTTGAAGATAAAATATTTACCTATAAACAGCTTAATCAGCTAGCAAATCGTGTTGCTAATGGGTTACATGGATTAGGAATTGAAAAAGGCGATCGCGTCATTTTGTTTTTGCCCAATATTCCAGAATTTATTATTTCTTATCTTGGCATTCTCAAAATTGGTGCGGTTGTCGTCTCAGTCAACGTCATGCTCAAAAGCAATGAAGTTAGCTACATTTTCAATGATTGTGCTGCTAAGGCAATAATTACCTCAGAGTCACTTGTTGAAAATGTCCCAGAGGTAGATTTACCAGAACTAGAACATATTTTGATTGCAGAAGGTAGCGCCACAAATGGAGTTTCTCTAGCGAAAGTGATGGAAAATGCTTCTCCTAATGCTTATGCTATTGAAATAGATCGTCATGCTCCTGCTAGCATCGTCTATACATCAGGAACAACAGGTTTTCCTAAAGGAGCAACCCTTTCCCACGGCAACATAATTTCTAATATGTATTCCCAAAACCGTTGTTGTGGAATGCAACCAAATGATCGATTACTACTTTACTTACCACTGTTCCATTGTTTTGGTCAAAATGCTATTCTTAACGCCGCATTAAATGTCTGTGCTACAATTATCCTACAACGCCGATTTGACCTTGAAAAAGTACTTGATGCCATCGCAATTCATCAAGTAACAATGTTCTTTGGTGTACCAACAGTATTCATTAATCTGTTAAATAGCGATTTATCTAGCTACAATCTCAATAGCGTGCGTTATTACTTCTCAGCAGCCGCACCGATGCCAATTGAAGTTGCACAAACTTGGCGAGATAAATATGGAAAAGTCATCAATGAAGGATATGGTTTAACTGAAACATCACCATGTGCATCTTATAATCATGATTTGAAATACAAACTCGGTTCCATTGGCGCTCCCATCGAGAATGTAGAAATGAAAGTTATTGATATTAAGGGGAATCAGGTAGAGCTTGGTGAATTGGGTCAAATAGTAATTCGAGGCCCTAATGTCATGCTTGGTTATTGGAATCGCCCATTTGAAACTGCTGAAGTAATTAAAGATGGTTGGTTCCATACTGGCGACATTGGTCGGGTAGATGAAGACGGTTTTTTCTACATCGTTGATCGATTAAAAGACATGATTAATATGTCTGGATTTAAAATATATCCAACTGAAGTAGAAAATGTAATTTATCAACACTCATCTGTTTCTGAGGTAGCTGTATATGGTGTGAATGATGATTATAAAGGTGAAATAGTTCATGCAAATATTATTTTGAAAGAGGGTCACGTCATTAGCGAAGAACAAATTATAAAATTTTGCTCTGAAAGAATGGCAAAATACAAACTTCCTTGCAACATTAATTTTGTAGATTCGCTGCCAAAAAACCCAACTGGGAAAGTACTGAAACGAGTTTTGCGTCAGCAATCAAGTTCTAAAAAGGTGTTGATAAATAAATCGTAACTGCAATCCAAGTATCTTTCCCAAAATACGCAAGTTTTTAAAACTTTAACTTATTGCGTAAAAAATCAACAAAAAGTAACCAAAATTGGTAATTATGAATATTAAATCTATCAACAAAAGCACTAATTCTTCTCAAGCTTTGGGAACGAAAACTAACCTCTCACCTAATCAAATCTCCTTTGATTCAACTGGATCTTCTATTTTCTCGCCTGCATCACTGAACGAAAAATCTCCAGAGTCAGAATTAACTCAACCCACAGTTGCAGAGGCTTTAATTGAGATCCTAGAAAATTTGGGAGTTGAGTATGGATTCGGTGTTTCAGGAGGCGGTATCGGGCCATTATGGGCAACATTAAACCGTAGCAGCATCCAATTGCTTCACTTCCGCCATGAATCAGGAGCAGCCTTCGCCGCAACTGAAACTTATTTTGCCAGCGATCGCCCCGTCGTGGTATTTACTACTACAGGCCCCGGGATCACTAACGCTCTGACTGGGCTTTTCGCCGCCCGAGGGGAAGGAGCAAAGGTAATTTTCTTATCAGCTGCAACCTCAACTGCAAATCGCGGTCGCGGAGCTTGTCAAGAAACTAGTGCCCACACAATGCCCTTCTCAGGAATTTTTACTTCCGGCCCATTATTCAATTACGCAACTATATTAGAATCTGGGGATCAACTACCAGAAATTTCTCGCAGACTTGCTCAAGGTTTAGCCCAACCAGGCAGCTTTGTAGCTCATATCAGCGTTCCCACCCCAATCCAGACGACACCATTAAAAGCACAGTTACCTCAGCAAGGCTTTTCTCAATCTGTACCAACAGCTAGCGAAGAAGCGATCGCTGAATGTGTAAAACTATTATCTGAAGAATCCTTTGCCATCTGGGTTGGCTTCGGGGCGCGACACGCCGCCGAGGAAATTCGCCAGTTGGCACAAAAAACCGGGGCGGCGGTAATGACATCACCTCGCGCCAAAGGGATTTTTCCAGAACATCATCCCCAATTTATCGGTGTCACAGGCTTTAGTGGACATTTATCAGTCCTGACATATATGCAGGAGCAACGACCGCAACGCATACTAGTGTTGGGAACGCGCCTTGGTGAACCTACCTCATTTTGGAGTCCGGCGATGATTCCCAGTAATGGATTCATTCATGTTGATATCGATCCGCAAGTTCCAGGAGTAGCTTATCCATCAGTAGAGACTGTTGCTGTCCACTCAGAAATCAAAGCATTCCTCAAAGCGATATTAAAACACTTGCCGGAACGTCTTAATTGGTTTCCCAATTCCTCACTACCGCGCCCTGAAATTTACACCAATGCTCCCCGCAACAATGGTTTAGTGCGCCCCGAAGTACTGATGGATGCAATTCAACGGCTGATTATTGAAGGCAGCGATGCTTCAATCTTAGCTGAAGCGGGTAACTCCTTTGCTTGGGCAACTCACTTGTTGCGATTTAAGCAACCAGGTCGTTACCGGATTAGTACTGGTTTTGGCTCTATGGGTCATGCTACTACCGGGGTAGTTGGTACAGCATTAGGGCGAAAAGGTAAAGCCGTTGCAATTGTTGGCGACGGAGCAATGCTGATGAACAACGAAGTCAGCACGGCAGTGAGATTTGAGGTTCCATCTGTCTGGATTATCCTCAACGATGGGCGTTACAATATGTGCGCTCAAGGAATGGCATTGCAGGGGTTAAGCGGCGAGGTTCCCATAGATACAGAGATACCGAGTACTGATTTTGCTGCGATCGCCAGAGCTATGGGAGCCGATGGTATCTGTGTTAATACTGAACTTGACTTAGAAGCAGCGCTACAAAAAGCACTTTCCTCTACTCTTCCATTCATTGTTGACGTGAAAATTGACCCAACGCGACCCGCACCTATTGGAGGCCGCATTCAAAGTTTGATTAAGCAAGGAGCTATAGAAGCTAAAACGGTTATTGGTCATTAGTCATTAGTCATTAGTACCAATGATTAATAACTACAGCATATTTCAAGTTACTGAAGTACACAATGATTCATATCAAAGCCAGGTATAAAGCCTGTTTTACTTCTGACTCCTGAATTCTGAATTCTGAATTCTGCTGTATATAGCGTTTCCAAATCATACAAGGTATATCATAGCCCCCTCATCGCTTGCGGGGAGGGGGTTGGGGGTGGGGTTCTTTTACCTCACTCAACTGAGAATCGTATCAGTATTTTCCACTTTTATCGTGTAACACGAAAAACAAAATCAAAAGGATATTTGTCATGACAACATTAGAACCAGTAGGTATTCGTGCAGTTTCAGTTAACTTTCCTAGCATCATCCGTACAAACAATTACTACAGAGAAAATTTCCCAAAGATGGTTGCTGAGGCTGAACAAAAAACTCTAGCGAAACTGTTTGTACCCGACCAAGCCACAGTCACCAGTGATGACGATATTTGGTCACAAGAGGTAACACCATATATGTCAGACCCCTTCCGTGGTACTGTCGAACGTAGGGTGTTAGCTCCCGATGAAACTTCGCTTTCACTAGAATATCGCGCCGCGCTCGATGCCCTTGAAGCTGCAAAGCTATCTCCTGAAGATATCGATCTTATGCTCGTTACTTCACTATTTCCAGAGCAAATCACACCTGGTAACGCTGCTTTTCTCGCTGGAAAACTGGGACTACAAGGTGCGGCGTGGAATATAGAATCAACTTGCACTTCGGTATTAGTTTCGCTTCAGACAGCCTGTTCTTTAGTGCAAACGGGACAGTATCGCAATGTCTTAGTGGTCGTGTCAACTACATATTCGCGCTACACTGACGAAAATGATACTTTAGCCTTTTTATCAGGCGACGGTGCTGGAGCCTTCGTAGTTGGTAAATTGAAAGCAAACCAAGGTATTCTCGGTACTAAAATTGCCAATACTGCTGCTACCTGCGGTGCTTTCTATAATGAATTCACCACCGATGAACATGGCAACGTCAAAATGTTCATTCGAGGCGGCAAGGGTGCAAGCAAAATGTTTAACGAGACAACAGTGAAGTTTATTCGTCTATGTTGCCACGGTGCGATCGCTGATGCTGGACTCACCTTAGATCAAATCAACTTTTTTGTCTTTAATACACCCAGCGCTTGGTATTCACGAGTTTGTACCCGCGCTCTAGGTATTGAACCAGAGCGTACAATCAACATCAATCCCCTATATGCGAACATTGGGCCAACCTTTCCTGTTGCTAATCTCTACCACGCCGCCCACGCAGGTAAAATTCGTGAAAATGACCTAGTTCTCGTCTACACAATGGGTTCCTCATCTAATGCTGGTGGTTGTGTAATGCGCTGGGGCGATGTCGCACTAGGCCCTGCTCCTGCTCCATCAGTTAGCTTTTCTCAACAAGAAGATAAAATTCTGATTCATCACTAAGAATTTTTGAGAATTCAGAAGTTCTCAGGAAGTTGCTTTGATTTTGGGGAATTGGGAATTGGGAATTAGGAATTGGGAATTGGGAAGAAAATTTGTAGGTTGGGTTGAACGAAGTGAAACCCAACAAAGCCTCGGAAATGTTGGTTTCGTTCCTCAACCCAACCTACGAAATTTAAGCTTTTTTAGTAAAACCTACGCAGTATTGAGTCCCATAGCAGTCAATTTAGTTCAATCTAAAAATGTTAAGGAATGAAACCTAATCTTCTCAAGAATTTGTTGAGTTCCGCAACAGCGAAACTCAACTTACAGCCTCTAACCTCTTACCTATGGAATTTCATTTTTAGAGAGAAATTTTCATAGGGAAGCAATGAGTAAATATGTACTCATATTTTTCACCCAATCAAAGAGGAGTTTTATATCAATTTGAGGTTATACATAATCTTTGTATTATCATTTTTCTCATAATACAAAAATTATGCACATACACATGGTACTGTTATCCATAACGCGATCGCGTGCTAAACGCTCAACTTTCCAGCATTCAAGTACAGCCATATTGCGAGACAACTAAAATGACTTTGTTAAATAAATTCT
This sequence comes from Nostoc sp. DedVER02, assembly GCF_034530675.2. Lineage (NCBI taxonomy): Bacteria > Bacillati > Cyanobacteriota > Cyanophyceae > Nostocales > Nostocaceae > Nostoc > Nostoc sp. DedVER02. Next base: position 8,734 of record NZ_JAVRCP020000009.1, on the reverse strand, counting down.
TCATAGCTTCTGCTATCAGCGCCGCAACATTTTTAGTTTTAGGAACAGTTGGCATAAATCCAGCACAAGCTGCTCTTTTTAAATTTACCTTTGAGAGTGAGGAAGCTAATGGTTACTTTATTTATGATGACTCAGCTACTAAAATAGAACCTCTTGGGCCTGACTTTCCTCTTGCTGAATATGATGGCTCGGTGGAACAATATTCTATTAATGCAGGGGGTATTGTTGCTGAGGGAACAAAAGGATCGCAACAAGATATACATAATGAAGCCAGAAATGTTGTTTATCTTGGACGTGTTGGTAATTTGGGCTACGACGATCCCATTGATGACTTTATTCTTTACATTCCTCCGGCTTCTCGTGGGGAGCAATACGGTTTGTCAATTCGCTTTAGTTACCCAGAGGGAACTTTTTCAGATTCTGTTGCCATCAGAACCAGCGTACCTGATACCGCTAGACTCAGAGTTTACCCATATTGGGATTTCCCTAATACAACGGGAGACTATACATTTCAAGGAACTGTTAAAACAAAAATCGAGAGGGTTCCTGAACCTGCATTAGTGTCTGCATTACTAGGAATGAGTGCTTGGTTTATTTTCCGTCGTCAGCGCCGACAATTATTATCTGTACAGGATTAATTATAGCGAGCCGACTTAGTATATTTAGGTCTTTTTCTGTTAGGTTATTCAATTTTGTGCCATGAAGCTATAAAGTGGCAAAAAACTCTTAAGACTAACAGTTTTTGGTAATCAATCTTTTTTAGAGGTAATCAAAATGGCTCTCCTCAATAAATTATCGGTTTCTGCTATTTCCAGCGCCGCAGCGTTACTCATGTCAGTAACATTAAATCAAGATACTGCTCAAGCAGCATTGTATAAATTCAGCTTTGAGGGTGAGGGAGTGAATGGTTACTTTACTTACAATGACACTACCGAAGGGTATGCAAATTCACCCAACGCTACCGGATATTTTGAAGCGGGATATGACTATAAATTTGACTTGGGAGATAAGGGAGTTTTTGAAGGAACTATAGGCAATCCGATCGTTTTTTTACCCCGTCAAGAAGATGGGATTACAGCACCTGAAACCGACGATTTTCTTTGGGAAGTACTCGCTTCTCAACGGGAGCCAGCATCCTCCCTTGCTTTCGTGAGCTATTTTCATTACCCAAAGGGTTCATTTGATGGATCTACCGCCATCCGAACAACAGTTCCAAGTACTGCAATCCTTGATGTCTATCCAAATGTAGACTTTCCTAATTCAATAGGCAATCTACTGTATACAGGAACTGTCCAAACCCGAATTGAAAGGGTTTTTGAGCCTGGATTCTTGCCTGCATTGTTAGGAGTAGGCGCTTACTTTATCTTCTGTCGTCGTCAGCGCCAAGGAAAACTAATTGATACAGATATGTAGAAAAGACCCAGTCTAGATTACCCCTCTTTTATCACTTTTAGTCAAACTGGAAATTGTCGAACAATCGTTAATTTATCTAAAGTAATGAAAGAGGCTTAGAAATAGTTTTCTAACTCTTTAATCTCAATAATCTCTCTAAAAGTTTCTCAGAACATATCGGAATCCGGTTTGATTTACAGAAAATATCTGTAGGATGTGAGCGCGGAGAGTACGGCATCGAATTCTTGATAATATAGGACTCATATTTGATTTTTGAACAAAACTCAGCACACCTTTATTCCTTCTTACCAGTCCTCAGTCCCCAATCCCCAGTCCCTTACCTTTACAAGTGATTCAGAAATCAAATAGTAATCCTATAGTGCGTTACGAACTCCGTTCTAACACACTCTACAATACCTAATTTCGTTCAAAAAACAAATATGATTACTATATACCTGATATATATCGCATCAAAACTACAATAGGCGATCGCACTATTAAAAGCAGTATCAAACTAGTGATATTGAGAGATAGTAGACATCAATCTCAGTAAGAGAGTTACATAATTCTTACTATTTATCTACCTTTACTATTTCTGAAAATTAAACTAACAACTCGAAAACAAGCTCCAGTTATTTTGGGTTGAGAAAGTAGCTAATTAAAACTTTGTATTGGAACAAAAATTGAGTGTTTAAGGGTTAAATCAATATGGATAAGTTCACATTGCTTACACATACATACCAAAAAAATCACATATCAGCGTCACTCGCAGAATGGCGGGTGCGAGGACTCCGGGGTGCAACTACAGTCAGCCAAAACTCAGCCCAAGCGATCGCTGAGGCTGTAGATGAGTTATTGAATGCCTTAGAAGCAAACAATCCTTTAGATCCTGCCGAAATCGTTAGTGTCACCTTTTCAGCGACTCCTGATTTAGATGCAATCTTTCCCGCTGCGGTGGCACGTCAACGTCCGGGTTGGGATCAAGTTCCTCTATTGGATGTGCAGCAAATGCAGGTAAACGGTAGCCTGAAATGCTGTATTCGGGTGCTAATTCACCTTAATACCCCCATACTTCAAAATGCATTACGCCCGGTCTATTTGCGTGGCGCTGCACAGTTACGCCCGGATATAGCGAGATGCAGTTAAGCGACACCGAATAGCCCGTCGCAGACATCGCTATTTTTGAAAAAATAATCATCTTCTATTGAAGAGGTCTTATGCTTCCAGAAAAGCTGAAACAAATTGACCAACAACTCATTGATTTACTAGGTAAAAGAATTGCAGTTTTAGCTGAATCACAATTTATATCTTTAGAAGAACAAATTACTAATTTTGCATTTTCCTTAGTACAGGCTGGTGTTCCAGAATCAATGTGGAAAAACCTGGTTACAGGTTGCACCTCTGCTGCTAATACATTTTCGCCAGCAAATACCAAACCACGACGGGTTACTCTAGTTGGTGGACGCGGCATGATGGGGCACTTTTTTCAGCAGAAATTATCAGCCGCCGGTCACTACATCAGTATTCTCGACCAGGGGGACTGGGAACAAGCAGAATCGCTCCTAAAAAAAGCAGATTTAGTTTTAGTTTGTGTTCCTATTGAATATACAATAGATGCGATCCATAAACTTGCTAAATACCTCTCTCCAACTACTGCTTTAGCTGATATTGCTAGTATTAAAACTCCAATATTACAGACTATGCTTGAGCAGCATAGTGGGCCTGTAATGAGCTTACATCCAATGTTTGGCCCAGGCATCAAATCGTTCTTATGCCAAAAAGTGGTAGTATGTTCTGGTCGTGGAGACGATGCATTCCAATGGCTTTTAGATTTAATTGAACATGATGGTGGTAAACTGATTGTATCCACACCAAAAGAACACGATGAAATGATGATTGCTGTTCAAGCAATCCGTAATTTTACAACGTTTAGTCTTGGTGTTTTCCTAGCAGAACAAAACATTGATATCCGTCGTAGCTTAGATTTTTCTAGCCCAATTTTTCGTCTAGAAATGGATATAGTTGGTCGCTTGTTCAGTCAGTCTGCACCTCTGGTAGTGGATATTATGCTTGCGACATCAGAGCGTCGAGAAGCTATTGGACAACTAGCGATCGCTTATAATCGCTTGGCGCAATTAGTTATTCAAAACGATCGAGATAGTTTAATCCAGGAGTTCAAAGCAACCCATAGCTTTTTGGCAGAAGACATGCACTCTGCTGTAGAAGAAAGTACTCATCTGATTGACACCTTGAGTACACTCTTAGCGGCTAAAGATGTTGAACAAAAACAACTATGTTTCGTTAGTAAACAAAATGCGATGCCTTCTTTACGAGAGGCTTCTCTTTCAGAGACGCTAACGCGATCGCCAACGGCGGGAGTAGCGATCGCTAATCAACCTATAGCGCCACGAGTCGAGATTATTTCTCATGGGAGAACTAGTGAATCCAAAGGCTAGAGCGCATTCGCACAGCGTCTAGTTAGAGTTTCAAAGAGTTATTGCGTAAGTCCAATTCCTTGTAGACTCAACACTAATTTTTACAACCAAAATCAAAAATGTTAACTAGAAAGCAATTTTTAACGATGAGTGCAGGTTTAGGAGCCGGAGTTCTGCTCCCCGAACTACTTAAAGGAAAGAGAACCTATGCAGCCTCGCCCTCACTTTCAAAATTTACCGAGTCTCTGCCCATTTCATACCCAATTTCACCGCCTAGTACCTTAGATATTGCACCAGGTACACACTCGTTCCATAGCAGCTTAGGGTCTTCTACCACCTGGGGTTACGGCGGATTGCCTTATCTTGGCCCCACTTTCGAGGTAGCAAGGGGAACGCCCGTTACGATTCAGGCATTCAATAAACTTGGCACTCATCCATTAGCTGCGTCAGTGGATACAAACTTGCATGGTGTCAATGCATCTGACATAACCAATCCCCGGACAATCATCCACTTACACGGCAGCAATACCGAACCTGAAAGCGATGGTTATCCAGAAGATACATATCTGCCTGGAGAGAGCAATGTGTACAACTACAACAATAATCAAGAGTCAGGAACACTTTGGTATCATGACCATTCCCTTGGCATGACCGCCTTGAACCTCCAAGCCGGGTTAGCTGGAATGTATCTGATTAGAGATGACGACGATCCCATTGGTGGCAATGGCCCCCTTGGTATCCCTGCCGGAGCGCCTTATGAAATACCGTTGGTGCTGCAAGATCATTCCTTCGATTCCGATGGTTCGATGTCTTTTCCAGCGACATGGAAAACTGAGTTTTACGCTGATGTTGCTGTCGTCAACGGCAAGGCTTGGCCAAACCTCAATGTTGACCGAACTTTGTACCGCTTCCGCATCGTCAACGCCTCAAACTCCCGATTCTTCAGATTAAAGCTGTCGTCAAATCAGCAACTAATTCAAATTGGCAGTGACGGAGGATTCCTAAACGCTCCAGTATATTTGTCTAAGCTACTGCTAGGGCCTGGTGAACGAGCAGACGTACTCATCGATTTTTCTCAAAGCCTGCCAGGGGAGAAAATTGTATTGCAAAACGACGCTGCTGCACCGTATCCCAAAGGTTTGGCTACGGTAATTGCTCAGGGTTTCTTTCAAATGCCAGAAGTTATGCAGTTTACAGTGAATCAGGGCGCTGCCGTTCCTAAACCTATTCCCACAAGGCTACGAGTAAACAATCCATTAATCACAAAAATTGCTACAAAACCAGTGAAAGAGCGCAACCTGGTTCTAATAGATATTTTGAACTCTAACTTTCAAGTATTAGCCATGATACTCAATGCCGTCTACTGGCATGAAGCAGCCAACCACCCAGAATTAAGAGAGCAACCACAAGTAGACACAGTAGAACAATGGAACTTCATCAACCTCCAGCCATTTGCCCACACAATGCACCTGCATCTAGTACCATTTCAAATCCTCAACCGCCAATCAATCAATGATAGTGCGTACTCAGCAGCATACAGGGCTACTGGGCCGCGTAAAGTACTCATGCACAATGCAGCAGGTGGGGATACAGTGCCTTATGGTTATCCACCACTTGATCCTACCCCCTATTTAAAAGGTTCAGCAAAACCGCCAGCAGCAAACGAAGCTGGTTGGAAAGATACTGTAGTAGTCAATCCGTTTGAGGTGGTTCGTGTAATAGTTCCTTTTGGTGCTAAAGCCGCAGCAAACTTACCTTTTGGCAATTCATTCACTGGACGATTTGTGTGGCACTGCCACATGCTGAATCACGAGGATAACGACATGATGCTACCCTTTGACGTTCTACCGTAGCCTCGTATGTATTGCGAAGAGAATTAAAGATGGGGTTCTTTAAGAATAAGTCATTAACCGAAGACGATCTTATAGTGATTTGAAATAAAAGGGGAAATGGAATGAATTTTGACAAAAAACTTGCAGCTACTCTTACTGGCACGGTCTGTTTTCTAACGGCTATGATGGCTCCTGTTTCGGCTGCCATGTTTAATTTTTCCTACTCTGGTACAAGTGTACTGAACCCAAATGACATTGTTACAGCCAGTGGAACATTAACAACTAACTCTTACGATTCCACCACAAATAGTTATGAGATTATAGATATTACTGGCACTAGAAATGGCGATCCAATAGAATCTTTATTATCTCCAGGATCATTTCTTGACAATGACAATCTCTTACTAGCTGATTCTCCAGCATTGAGTGAATTTGGATTTGCTTACACCGCAGGAGGAGTGTCATATAATGTTTTTAACACTTATGACTATTTAGAAGTTGGATATCAAGGTTCCTATACAGGTTATCCTCTCAGTTCTTTTTCTATAACACCTATACCTGAGTCTTCCTTAATGTTGGGAATACTAAGTGTAACTGTTTTACTAGCTGTCAACAAAATTAATCGGAAGGTAATTCTTAAAAAACTCAATCATCCCAATGGAAGCGTTGCTGATTAAAAGATTGTTTTAGGGACTTCCAAGAAATAAATTACCCAAATGAAACGAACCACAGAGACACAGAGAACACAGAGGAATGAGGAGGAGAGAGTTTTTTCGTCAGTTTTTTGAGTATTTTTTTATTTGGAAGTCCCTTAAATGAGGTACATCATAGCCCCCTCCTTGCTTGCGGGGAGGGGGTTGGGGGTGGGGTTCTTGTATCTTCACCAGACCGGGAAACGCTATATTTAATTTAACTATATTTGTGATTTAGCAACACCGATAATTAAGTTTATATCTTCGTTAACTCAAACAAATGATGCAAATTCATATTTATGCACAGCAGGGAGATATTGCAGGAGTCAGGGATAAAATAGCCAATGGCATTGATATTGATTGCCCAGATGAGTATTCTCACCAAACACCATTAATGTATGCGGTTAGTAGCGCCAATGCAGGCATTGATATGATTCGCTTCCTCTTAGAACATGGTGCAAATGTAAATGCTGTTGAACAAGAATCTCAAAATACTGTACTTGGCTTGGCTGTGCAGTCGGGAAATCTAAATAAAATTCAATTGATTCTGGATTCTGGAGCGGATATTAACTATCAAAGTCCAGACGGATATGATGTCTTAATTCATGCTATGTATGGTCGAGATATTTTGCAGGATCAAAACTTAATATCAACTTTGAATTTACTTATCTCTAGAGGTGTTGCTGTCAATGGCATTAGTAGCTATGGTGAATCTGCAATCAAAGTCGCTGCTCATATTGGGAGATTTGATGCTGTCAAATTATTATTGAATGCAGGTGCTAACCCAGAACAACTGGGATGGACAGAATTAATGCACGCTATCGTTTTTGACAGCTTAGAGCAAGTAAAGTTATTGCTAGAGGAAGGAGCAGATAAAGATGTGCGTGATTGTTGGCATAGAACGCCTTGGTTGTTAAGTGTTCAGATGGGCGAACTAGCTAAAGCTAAATTACTTTTAGCTGCAACAGCAAATCACAACGATGTGGGAAACTGCGGAAAAACGCCGTTAATGTATGCGATAGAAAGTGATAAGCCTGAAGTTCTAGAGTGGCTAATTGTAGAGGGATTTGATATTGAAGCCACTGATGATTTTGGTAACACTGCGTTAATAATCGCAGCAGAGCATGGTGCTACTGATTGTGTCAGAATTTTACTAGAAGCTGGTGCAAACCCCAGCAAAATCAATAATTGTAATGATACAGCCATCAAGGTAGCTGCAAATAAGCAAATTGTCAGAATGTTAGTTGCAACTGGTGAAGATTTGAGCGATATTAATGATAATATGCGGCGATCGCTCACCGGAATTGACAACAGCAAATTTTCACTATCCAAATTATCACCAGAGCAATATTTTGCTGGCAAACATCCGCGCTTTGGCAAAATCAATCCAGAATTGATGCAAATACCTTTTTGGCAAGCGATGATTTGTGAAGGTTGTTCTGCTTATACAGCCAAAAATATTTTTAACGATACAGAGAATTGGCAAGAGAAAGTATGGTGTTATGACCGATTTGGCAGAACTATTACAGAATTACCAGATGGCAGAATTGTAGAAATTGCTGGTGAGCATGAAGACTACTACGATCCTGATTTTTGTATCTATAACGATGTTGTAGTTTATCAAAGTGATGGAAATTTTCAGATATTCGGTTATCCCGAAGATGTTTTTGTGCCAACTGATTTTCATTCAGCCACATTATTTGGAAAATACATATATATTATCGGTAATTTAGGATATACCAACACTAGAATCTATAATCAAACCCAAGTCTATAAATTACATATTCACACATTTAAAATAGAAAAATTAGAGACAACTGGTGATAAACCAGGATGGATTAGTAGACACAAAGCTTATTATAAAAATCCAGCTAAAATTTATATTACTGGCGGTAAATTGTCTGTATTGGTTAATGACCAATCAGAAGATTATATAGATAATTCAGTTGATTACATATTGGATTTAGTTGACTTAACTTGGAGTCGCGCTACTGTTGAAACATAACTCTATCTTTGAGACAGTAATTACCTAATGGTAAAAAATCAGTATGCCCTCTCCTACGTTTCAATCACTAATAGGGATTTAGATGCAATTTTACAGCAATCAAGTTAGTCATAAATCAATACGGTTCATTTAAGGGCTATTGGTCAAAAATTTTGGTTTTCGAGACGCGATAAATCGCCGTCTCTACAAGTGTTTTGGTCTTATCTAAAACTGTATTAAGTCATAAATCAGTTCAGTTTCAATCCCTAATAGGGATTTAGATGAATTGCAATACTAAATCAGCTAAAGTTTCAGAATCTTTATACCAATTCTGTATGAAGATGCGCCAAACTACGTCAAACTTATAGATGGGTGCATTTAGTAATTTTGTTATGAGTC